>NZ_JBEFTW010000019.1:0-134819 GCF_040196095.1 Actinopolymorpha sp. B17G11 | reverse complement strand
GACGCGGCCGGGTTCATGGACGGCGACGGGCGGCCACTGCTTCGCCGCAGGGGCGTCGACACCTCGCCCACTCCGGACGTTGCGGAGCCTCGCGACTTCCCCGCCAGGGTGGAGCACTGGCAGGCGAAGATGCCGGAGCCCGGCAGGTTCGGCCGGGTGCAGTCGAGCCGGCCACGGTTCACGACACGGCTCGCCGACCTGGTTGCGGGCGTCCCGCCGGAGGTCGCCGAGGCTGAGCGGTGGGAACTCGACCGTGCCGCCGACGGTGGCCCCGGTGCGACCGCGAACGCGCACCTGGCCGCTGTCCGTGGCATGGGCGGCGCCGTCGATGACGAGGTGCGGTCCCGGGTCCGCTCCATGGCCCCCGAGCTTGGGGACTATCCGAGGGAGACGGTGGCGAGGGCGCGGCAGGTCGCCGCCGACGCGGAGAAGGCGTGGCGGCGGGCAGATGCGGAAGGGTCCCCGGACCTTGCCGCCCTCAACGCCGCCGCCTACCAGGCGCGGGCCGAGGCTGACCGGCTGTCCGGCGACTTCGCCGACGCGATGATCCAGGCCACCCGGGACGTCCTCGGAGAGATCCGCGACATGGGACCCGACGGGGAGAACAAGCTCGACCTGGACGGTGACCCTGACGCCGTGGCGGCGCTGCGGTGGGCGGAGCAGATGCTTCCCACCGACTGGATTGGCGCGGCTCGCCGGCCGATCGAGGCGCGGGTGAGCAACGGGAACCGCGGATCGTACGAGGAGCACACCGGCCGGATCGTCGTCGTCGACGCAGGCGGGGAACACGCCACCTCCGTCGGGAAGTACGAGTCGACCGCGATCCACGAACTCGGCCACCACCTGGAGCGTGCGATCCCGGACCTGCTGGAGGCGCAGCGGGCGTACTACTGGGCACGCACCTCAACCGGTGAGGTCGGATCCAGGACCCGGGACGGCCGCAACGCTGCCGCCTCGCTCGCCGACCTGTTCCCCGGCCACGGCTTCACAGCGGACGAGCTCGCCCGCCTGGACTGGTGGCTCGACCCGTACATGGGCCGCGACTACGACGGCGACCACTACGAGATCCTGTCGATGGGTCTGCAGGCGTTGTTCGCGGGCGACTGGTACCTCGACGACGACATTGCACGGTTCTTGATGGGGCTCGTGGCGAGCCTCCGGGCGCAGGGGCGGATCTGATGGCGTTCACGGTGATCGGTGTCCTGGACGGTGTCGTGTACGAGGTCCGGGTGACCGGGCAGGCGTCGGATCCGGTGCAGGGGTCGAAGCTGGTCCGGTCGCTGGTGAAGCAGTGGACGGGCCGCACAGTTTCGCTCACGCCGGCCGGGCCGGTGCACACGGTGAATCCGGGCGATGCGAGATCGGTGCTGGCGCTGCTGGCCACTCAGACGAAGGTGCAGCAGGTCGGCGAAGGGGCACCCTCGCTCGCCCCACCACGGCCAGTGCGGGGCGTCTCGTAGGCCGCGACACAAACGGTGCCAGGGCGGCACGGTTCGCCCATGCCTTTCCATGTCGTTGCGACGAAGGCCGGTGTGCCTCCGCAGTTCCAGTCCGGCGGCGGCAACGCGCCCGCTGCGGCACCCCCCGAGCCGGACCTCGAAGAGGAACCGCTCGAAGAGGAGGAGGACCAGGGCAGGGAGTGGGCGGGTGACCCGTTCGTCGACGGTGAACCGTCCGACCCTGCCGAAGCGTTCGCCTCGTTCACCTCCCCCGAAGGCGATGAGGCGTGGCTGGATAAGGCCGAGGACGGCACCCTCACCGGCTGGGTCCGCAACGCCGAGGGCGAGGTGTGGCGGTACACCGACGCGGACGCTTGGGCGGTCGACGTCGACGACGCCGGCATGACCCGCTCCGCTGGCGGTGAGGAGGAGCCGGAAGAGGACGTCGACGAGGAAGAGGCCGACGTCGACGAAGAGGAGCCGATCGAGGACGAGGACGAAAACCCGTTCGCCTCGACGGAGGGCAAGCACCTGCAGGGGCAGCACAACCAGCAGACCCACGGCAACCGGCACGGCGCCCGGTCCGCCGGCCGGCTGCTGATCCGCACCGCCCGGTCCGCCGATGTCGGTTCCCGGAGCCGTTCCCTCCCCCGTGGCCGATCATCCGGTGGCGGCGGCCGCCGGCCCGGGGGTGGTGGGGGCTCCTCGCCCTCTGACTTACCCAAGCCCGGAGGGTCGCGGCGCGGCTCCCGGGCGCCCCGATCCTCAACCACCCGCCGCCGCACGTCTCGCCGGCCTACAGAACGTCCAGAGCCCGCTGACACGCCCTCGCCGGCCGCGCCAAAGCCCGAGCCCGCGACCCCGAAGCCCCAGGCGGAGGAGACACCCGACCGGCGCCACATCGCGCACCTGCTCTCCGACGAGCGGGAGAAGGTCACCCACGCCGACCTGAGAGGGCTCGACCTGACCCAAGCGTCCGACGAAGACCTCGACGGGCTCATCGGCAAGTCACTCGACGACCCGGACGCCACGCAGATGCTCGCCGAAGAGATGGACTCCCGCGACCACGGCAAGCAGACCAGCATCGCCGACGGTTCACCCGCCCCGGACTCCGCCGCAGGGCACTACAAGGAAGGGCAGGAGTTCGACTCCGTCCTGAACTGGTTCCAAAGCCGGCAGCAGACGCCGTACGAACAGGCGCGGGAGGCGTACCAGCAGTGGATCGACTCCATGCTGCTGCGCGCCGAGGACGCCACCAACGGCTACCTGCTGAAGCGGAAGTACCTGGACCGGTATTCGACGGCGGACCTGTTCAACGGGACGATCCGGCAACGTGACCTGCCACGGATCGCGTCGGAGGAGCTGCTGCGCTGGTTCGCCGAACCGGGCAACCGGTGGATGAACTTCGAGCAGTTCGCCGCCGAGACCCTCGGCTGGAGCCGTGAACGGCTCCGGCGAGCCGCCGCAGGACGCGCAGCGGACCTGTCAGAATTCGGGTGACATGGCGGACGACAGAGCACGGTTCAAGCGCGCGGCGGCGTTGGACGCGAAGAACGCTGGCGCGGCCGATGCTGCCGCCGGTAAGCCGCTCGAGTCTTGCCCGTTCGACCCCTCCGGTGACCCGCAGGAGCGATTCCGGGCTCACTGGTGGATACGCGGCTACCGCTCCCACACGCAAGGCCAGGCCGCGACAGTAACCCCATGATGTAGGCACCGTGCCCCGGGACATCCACGATCCCGGGAGAGACGGTGCGAGACCTCACGACGAAGGCGCTGCCGAAGTCTGGCCGCCGCGTCCCCGCACGGTCGGTCAAGCTGGCTCCAGAAGGCCTCGTAACAGCGATCGTTGCGGTCACTGGTGTCACCGACGAGGTAAACGACATCCTCGTCCCGGGCTGCTTCACGGAGACGTTGAAGAAGCGCAAGCCCAAGGTCTGCTTTGCGCACTCCTGGACCGACCCGGTGGGCCGGGTGCTGCACATCGAAGAGTGGCTTCCCGGCGACCCCAGGCTGCCGAAGAAGGCGAAGGACGGGCAGCCCTGGCCGAAGGACGCTGGCGCCCTGGTCGCCACGATGCAGCTGAACATGTCGACCGAGCGCGGCCGCGAAGTGTTCGAGCTGATCCGGTTCTACTTCGAGTCCGGTGAGGCCGAGTTCTCGATCGGCTACAAGGTGCCGCCCGGGAAGGGTGTCCGCCGGCGCGACGGTGTGCGCGTCGTCCTTGTCGTGGACCTGTACGAGCTGTCGGCTGTGCTCTTTGGCGCGGCCCCGCTGTCGATGGCGCTGGATGTGAAGTCCGCGATGCGGCCCGACGGCGAGGAGGGCGAGATGGATGAGACCGCCCTGCACGAATCCGCTCTCGGCGGCATCGCGTGGGATGAGGTCGAACACGCCGCCGCGTACGCACCCGACATCGACGGCGGCGACGGTGACATGGAGGTCAAACGCAACTTCGACTCCAGCAAGCGTCAGGCGATGGCGAAGCGCGGCACAGCCATGCCCGACGGGTCCTTCCCGATCTCCAACGAAGAGGACCTGAAGAACGCGATCAAGGCGTGCGGTCGGGCGAAGGACAAGGACAAGGCGAAGCGGCACATCAAGAAACGTGCCCGCGCGCTCGGCCTCGAGCGGCTCATCCCGGACGGGTGGAAGTCCGGTGGCATGGAGTCCAAGACCGCCGCGTACGCGGTGATGGAGGCGAAGGCCGCCGAGACCGCCACCGGCACGGGTGTCATGGTCGCGCTGTACCCGCCGCCGGAGGTGGCGGAGAAGGTCGCCCACCCGGACGGCTCCCCTGCCGACAGCCTGCACGTCACGCTGGCGTACCTCGGCGATGCGGCCGACCTCGGGCAGGACCCGCAGCAGCTCGCCGACATCATCGCCGGGGCAGCCGTCGAATCCGGCCCGCTGTCCGGCCAGATCGGTGGACTCGGCCGCTTCCCTGCCGGTGACGACGGTGTGCCGACGTGGGCGCCCGTCGACGTGCCGGGCCTGTCAGACCTGCGTGAGCGGATCGTCGCCGCCATCGCCGCATCGCCCGCCGGGGACAAGCTGCACACCGATCACGGGTTCACCCCGCACATGACCCTCGGCTACGACCTGGACGACGTCGACGAGGTGGAGGCGACACCAGTCGACTTCGGCGAAGTGCATCTGGTTGTCGGTCCTGACCGGTACCCGATCCCCCTTGGGCAGCGGAGCCAGGTGCAGGCAGGGATCGAAGCCAAGACCGCGGCCGCCGTCGTGTTCGAGGCGAAGGAAGGCGGCTGGGACCGAAACGCCGGCAACGCCGAGAACCTGCGGAAGTGGTACGTCCGCGGGGAGGGAGCCGCCCGGATCGCCTGGGGCGTCCCGAAGGACTTCTACCGGTGTGTCGAGATCGCCGGCAAGCACATGACCAAGAGCCAGGCCCGTGGATATTGCGCGCTCAGGCACAGAGAGGCCATCGGCGTGTGGCCCGGCCAGGAGGGCAAGTCGATGCACGAAACGATGTCGGGTTCGTTCGAGGAGCGTCGGCGCGAGCTCGAAGCCGCTCTGACAGAGAAGCTCGGCGGCAAGAGCGGCGGCTACTGCTGCGTGGAGGCCACCTACGACGACCGGGTCGTGGTCACCCGCCACGGCGAGGAGGGGAAGGACCCGCAGTCCTACGTCGTGCCCTACAAGGTCGGCCCGGACGGCGGACTGTCCCTCGGTGAGCCCGAGGAGGTGCAGCTGACCGTGGTCGCAGTCCCTGACGGCGGCGGCGATGAGGAGACTGTCGACGCCGAGACCGCTGCAGCGGTGCGGTATCTGTCCCCGGCGGCGGAGATGCTCGGCGATGTCACCCGCATGGTCCGCGCTTCCGGGCTGGAGGGCAAGGCGTTGGAGGACGCGATCGCCCCGGCTTTGGATGCGCTGCTGGATGAGATCGACGGCAAGGCAGCCCCCTACGACGAGGACGAGGACGACGAAGAGGGCGACGTCGACGAGGCGGATCCTGACTCGTACGCCGAGACCGAGCCAGCCCCGGACTCTCCGCCAGCGCCAGATGCGACCGCGCCGGCACCCGCGCCCGCTCCTGATGCGACGGCGCCGGCCGGAGACGTCGGCACCGACGAAGACCCGTGGGCGGATCTCGACGAGACGCCGATCGACCCCGCCGAACTCGACGAGCCGGCCGACGACACGGCCCCTGCCCCTCCCCCGCCGTCCGAAGAGGCCATGGACGACGAGGAGGAAGACGAGGACGACATCGAGAAGAAGACCGTCCTCGACCCCGCCGACGTCGAGTCGACCCTCGCCGAACTGACCGTCTGAACGGCAGGACGCGACACAAGCTATCCGCCTTCCCCAAGATCACCCGCGTAGGTCGGGTCGTCCCGGTGCTGACCGGGCGAGCGGCTGCAAGTCAACCGCCCGTTTCATCAGCAAGGAAGGCACAGAGGGATGTCCGACAACGCCCTCGTCAAGGCTCTCACCGAGCAGCTTGTCGAGCAGAAGTCTGCCATCGAAGGGATCTCGTCCGAGTTCAAGACGGACGAGAAGGGCCGCTTCGAGATCAGCAAGGACCAGCACAAGAACTACGTCGAGGCCGTACGCCGCGCCCAGGAGATCAAGGGGCTGCTGGACTCGGCGAAGGCTGAGGGTGACCTCGGCGCGTACCTCGACGCGCCCGAGGAAGGTTCGGCCGCCGGCCAGCACTTCGGCCAGCCGCAGGACCAGGAGTCCAAGACTCTCGGCGACGTCTTCATCGAGTCGGAGATGTTCCAGAAGGCCCGCTCGAAGGGGTTCACCGACCGGCCGTTCATCCACGCCGGCATGGAAGGCAAGTCCATCTTCAGCATGTCGGCCGGCACGCACACGATCCAGGCGTTCGGTTCGGCGCAGGACCTCGGCATCACCGAGCTCCAGCGGCGGAAGATGCACGTCCGGGACCTGTTCCCGAAGTCCACCACGAAGGCCGCGGTGCTGTACGGCATCCGTGAGACCGGATGGGTGAACAACGCCGCGCAGGTGAAGGAGCGGTACGCCGCTGACGGCACGAGCCCGGCGACCGGAGGCCCGACCGACGTGTTCGGGAAGGCTCCCGAGTCGGACCTCGAGTTCGCGCCCGTCCTGTACCCGGTGGCGGAGATCGCGCACATCCTGCGCGGTCACAAGAACCTGCTGTCGGACGAGCCGCGGCTGCGGACCTTCATCAACACCCGCATGGTTGAGGGCGTCAAGTTCGCCGAGGACCGCGACCTGCTCCACTCCGTGGGTGACGGCGAGAAGATCACCGGCCTGTTCAACACCCCCGGTGTGCAGACCTACACGGGTCTCGCGACCGACCAGTACTCCGTCCAGATCCGCCGGGCCATCACCCGCGTCCTCCTGGCCGAGTACGAGCCGACCGGCATCGTTCTCTCGCCGCAGATGTGGGAGCACGTCGAGGTGGAAGAGGACGACAACGGCGCGTTCCGCGTCGCGGTCGCCGTCGCCATCGGCGCCGAGAAGCGAGTTTGGCGCCTGAACGTAGTTGAAACTACGGCCATGGCCGATGACAAGTTCCTCATGGGCGCGTTCGGCATGGGCGCCCAGCTCCACGACCGGGAGAACGTCTCCGTGACCGTCAGCACGGAAGATTCAGACAACTTCCAGCGAGGAGTTGTCACTTTCCGCGCCGACGAGAGAGTCGCACTCGAGGTGCCGCGACCGGAATCGTTCTGCATCGGCACTTGGACCACGCCGACGCCCTGACCTGCGGAAACGCGGGATCTGAGCGGATGGGGCTGGGCGTTGGGAATGGCGCCCGGCCCCACCGTTGATCAGAACCTCACGCCGCCGGTCTGGAAGTTGTCGGCGTTCTCAGCGTGGGGACTGCCGGAAAATGTTCGCGGAGGACGCTACAGGGGGCGGAACTCGCGATCGGCGTGTCATCGTGAACTGTCCGGCTGCCAGGGGTAACGTTCGACGACGTGAAGCGAACCTGCACTGTCGATGGCTGCGGCCGTATCCACCTCGCCCGCGGCTTCTGCAGCAAGCACTACAACCAGTGGTGGATGTCCCAACCAACAACCGCTGCGGACGCGACCCCGAAAGGGGCCGCCCGGCGTTGCACCCTAGACGGCTGCGAAAACCCCTACTACGCGCAGCGGTACTGCAAGACGCACTACACGACTTGGAAGCGGACTGGCGATGCCTTGACACCGAGGCCGCCGAAGACGCGGAACAAGGGGCCGTGCTCCGTCTCCGGTTGCCATGACCGGGCGCGAGCCAAGGGAATGTGCGTTCTGCACTACAAGAGGTCCAGGAGGGGTACGGACTTGTCCGCGCCTCTTCAGGCGAAGCGGCAGGGCGACGGGATCTGCTCGGTCGCCGGCTGTCGCGGGAAGCACAGTGGACACGGCCTGTGCGCGGCGCACCTGCGGAGGTATCAGGTGCACGGCGACGTGCAAGCCCATTTGCCGATTCGCCGCCACACCCTGAGCAAGTACCCGGCCGGCGGGCCATGCCGGGAAGACGGCTGCGAAGAGTCAGCGAAGACCGGCGGGTACTGCAACCCCCACTACACGTCGCACCGGTTCCGTGGCGACGACCCTGAGCTAGTTGGCGGGCGCATCTGCCTCGTCGACGGCTGCGACAGGGCCATCTACGCCAAGGACCTGTGCGGGATGCACTACGAGCGAGTCAGGGTCACCGGCAGCGTTGAACCGAGGCCAAAACCCGTGCCGAGGCCCTGCGGGGTCGAGAGCTGCGACCGTAACGCGACTGGCCGGAAGGACTACTGCCCCCCGCATCAGGCGAGGTACATGCGGACCGGCAGTCCCGTGAAGCCGCCACGCGTGCGTCCTACCTGCTCGATGGTCGGCTGCGATCAAGAGGCGAAAGCACGGAAGCTCTGCACACTGCACTACAACCGGTGGCGGGCATCTGGGGATCCAACCAAGCCTGGCACGCCGACGCCTTCCCCTGTCGGGCGTGAAGCATGCACGGTCGACGGTTGCGACACGGGCCAGTTCGCGCGCACATGGTGCAAGAAGCACTACGCACGCTGGAAGCGGTGGGGTTCACCACTCGGGACGGTAGCGACCCGTCAGGCGGTCGAGTCCGAGAACGAGTGCTCGGTGAAGGGGTGCGACCGGCCGTTCTGGGCGATGGACTACTGCGAGATGCACCACCGGCGGTGGAAGCGGAACGGTCACCCGACCCTGGAGCCTACGGCCGAGTCTCTGACCGCTTGAGTACCGCGCGACGCAAGCCACCTGTGTGCGGCACGCTCCCCGCGACTTGGATACGACCACGCGCCGGGAGGCGGAGCAATGGGTTGGTACGACGCAAGCGGGAACCGGATCGCGAAGGGGTCGTTCCCCACCGAAGCAGCGGATGACCCGTTCCTGCGGGTGACGTCGGACGTGTACGAGAAGCACCCGTACCCGCACGAGGACGCCACGAACACCGGCAACGAAGGGTCGATGCTGCGTCTGGCGTACAAGGCTGGCACGGTCATCCGCCAGTCCGACCTCGACCGCATGTACCCGTCGGCTGCGGTGCTCGCGGTGTCCCCTGCCACGGGCCCAGCTGCTGGCGGCACGGTCGTCACCGTGACCGGGCAGAACCTCGACGGCGTTACCGGGGTTACGTTCGGCGGCGACGCCGGCACGAGCCTGCAGGTGCTGTCCGGCACGCAGGTCAGGGTCACCACCCCGGCGCACGCTGCTGGCGCGGTCAACGTGGTAGCCACCGACGACAGCGGGTCGGCGAGCAAGACCAACGCCTTCACCTACGCGTGATCCGTCTGACCCTCGCGGTCGGACCCTTCACACTGCTGGACCTGCGACTCCTCACCGCAGAAGGCGACGGCACCAGCGACACGGCGGCCACGCCCGGCGCCGAGTCGGTCCCGGCGTCGTCGTTCAACCGGCCGGTCGGCTTCCACGCCGACCTGTCGCCTGTGATCGAGGAGGAACCATGACACCTGAGCGTGCCATCACCATCGGCATCCTCGTTCTCATCTTCCTGGTGATCCTGTTCGTGGTGGTCCGGTTCGCCAGTGGCGGTTTCTAGGCCGCGACGCAAGCCGCTTCGGTGGGCATCGTCCCGCGTTGAAAGGCGACAACCGTCGCCTCCGTTCGAGGAGGAACGAAATGGCCGTTGACATCGTGGCTGTGCTTCAGGTTGTGCTCGCGCTCGCTGCGGGTGTGTCGGTCTGAGCCCGCGACGCTAGGCGTCCTCGGCGGGCATCGTGCGCGGCAACCACGACCTGCTGAGAGGACGTCATGGCTGACAGCAGCCGGCGCAAGTCCCGCGCCACGGAGGAAGAGAAGCCGGCAGAGGAGACCGCGCCCGCTGCCGCCGAGAAGACCGCCAGTGACAAGCCTGCGGCGAAGAAGTCCAGCCGCCGCAGAAGTGCGCAGGTGGAGGACCAGACTTCGGAGGCTGCGCACCTGGCCGCCGAAGAGACGGTTCGCGCCGCGTCGCAGGAAGACACCCCCGGCGCGGTGTCCGAAGGCGAGTACGACTACGCGCCGCCGGCCACCGTGGTCGGGGCGGTGCAGGCGCCCGGGGCTACGCAGCTGAGCCCTGCCACCCGCAAGCACGCCACTTCGCCCGGCTCGGCTCCGCTGGAGCCGGCCAAGAAGGACTCTGAGGAGGAGGCCGAGCCGCCGAAGGTCGCCGACATCGGTGTGGCCTTCGCGGCGAAGGCGAACGAGCTGTTCGACGAGGCGACCGGGGACACCCCGGATCCGGAGTCGGTGTTCCAGCCGCTCAGCGAGCACGGTTCGGCGCAGGTGTGCCAGGTCCGTCTGCTGGAGCGGACCTACCTCGGGTTGCACAACAACGAGATCACCCGTGTCGTCATGCCGGAAGGTGCGGTCATCTCGGACGCGCAGGCGGAGCAGATCAAGGCCCGGCTAGCCCAGCAGCGGGCCAAGTAGCCCATGGACTGGGGAGGGCGCACCACGGGCGCCCTCCCCTCTTTCTGGAGTAGGTGGGCTGATGGCGCTCCCGGTTGACTACGACACGGTCACCGTCCGGGGGAAGTACGTCTACCTCGACGGGTCACCCGTGCAAGGCACCGTGCGGTTCACCGGCAAGGTCGTCGCAGTGTCCGCGGCGACGAACACCATCATCATCCCCGCGTCTCGGACCGCCACTCTTTCCCCAGGCACGGGCGAGTTCACCATCGACCTGCCAGCCACCGATGACCCTGACGTTCTCCCTGGGGGGTGGACGTACACCGTCGAAGAACGGTTCTCGGGTGGTGGCGGGCGAACTTTCCAGCTCGAGGTGCCGCTCTCGGCTCAGGCCGGCGGAATCGACCTCAAGGACGTCGCGCCGACCGACCCCAGCCAGCCCGGCGACCCGACCACTTTCGTCACCCTCACTGCATTCGACGCGTACAAGTCCCGAGTCGTCGACGTCCGTGACTACGGTGCAGTCGCCGACGACTCGACCGACAACACCGCGTCGATACAGTCCGCGCTCGACGACGCGGCCGCGGCCGGCGGCGGCCAGGTCCACATACCACGCGGCGTGTTCCGCACCGGGCCACTGACAATCGGGACGCGGGTGCGCCTGTCAGGCACCGGATTCGATTCGATTCTGAAACACCAGGGCGGCACGGGCGACCTGATCACCACGGCCAGTACCAGCGTCGACCTGCTGCAGATCGCCGACCTGACCCTCGACTGCTGGCTACAGACCGTAGGATCCGGCGCCGCAGGCGTCAGGATCACCAGCAACGCCAGCGGTTACAGCAGCGGCTACCAGGACGCGCATCACAACCTGCGTGACCTGTTCATCGTCGGTACCGCGGGCCCCGGCGTCGCGGTCGCATCAGGTGGCCGCGAGATCCGGATGCACAACGTCTCGGTACGCGACCCCCGAGCCGGGCACGGATTCGACCTGCAGGGCACCGACAACTTCTACTCAATGTGCACCGCCGCGACCACGCGAACCCCCTACCACGGGTTCTACATCCACGGCAGCAACAACCGCTTTGTGGGCTGCAAAGCGTTCTACTGTGGGCTGACCGGCGAGCTCGCGAACGGGTTCTTTGTCGACCGTGGCCGCAATAGCTTGGTGGGCTGTGAGGCGCAGGACAACGGCAACTGGGGCTTTCTGTTCTCCTCTGGTAGCGACCACACTTCGGCGGCGGGCATCCTGGCGGACAGCAACGCCAAAGGCGGCATCAGGGTCGACAACAGCGGCGGCACCGTCGTCGGCGTCTCCCTGACCGGGTTCACCACCTTTAGCCGCAGCGGCGGCAGATATCCGCAGCCGATCGGTATTCAGTTCTCCGGGGCAGCACATCCCGGCTCCATCTTCGCCGGCTCCGCGCATGGCAACACCACGACAGACGTTTCCGGGACACCCACAGGCTGCACCCTGCTGCTGACCAACACCGCAGGTGACCAGCCACAGGTGATCCACGGCGGGTCGTTCACTGCGGCCGGTATCAACATCGGCGACCTCGCCGCCGACGTGGCAGGCAAGGCAGGCACAGTCCAGGTCGACACCTATGCCACACCGGGCACCTACACATGGAACCACCCTGCAGGCGCTAAGAGCGTTCACGCGGTCGTGATCTCCGCTGGTGCCGGTGGGGGGTCGGGCCGCCGTGGAGCGGCAGGAACGATCCGCTGCGGCGGCGGCGGCGGCGGAGGCGGCGGCATCACCGAGCAGATCATCCCCGCTGCCGTGGTCGGCGCCACCGAGACCGTCACGGTCGGCGCTAAGGGCATCGGCGGGGCCGCAGCGACCGTGGACAGCAGCAACGGGGTGGCCGGTACCGGTGGCGGCCCGTCCTCGTTCGGCGCGTTCGCTTTCGCCGGCGGGTCGGGGCCAGGGGGGGCAGGTACCGCGACCAGCGGGCTAGGCGGGTCCGGCACGCAGGGCCGCTGGTCCGGCCCGATCGGTGGGGCAGCCAGCACGTCCGGCGGAATCGGCACCTATGGCACGCCGGGGTTCGGGTCGACCTCCAGTGGTGGGGCTGGCGGTGGGGTCACTTCGGCGAATGTGGCCAGCGATGGCGGATTCGGCTACTACGGGCCTGGTAGACCATCCGCGTGGCCGCCGGGCGGCGTCGCACCGGGGGGTGCAGGTACGTCGGGTACGGCGGTTCCGGATGGCGTTCCGGCGGCTGGGGGGTCAGGCGGCGGCGGCGCCGGTTCGACCACGACCGCAGGCGGGGCAGGCGGTCACGCCGGCAACTACGGGTCCGGTGGTGGCGGAGGCGGCGCGAGCACCAATGGCTTCAACTCCGGAGCCGGCGGCAACGGAGGCGACGGGATCGTCGTCGTGACCACGTACTTCTAACACACGAGAACCAGACCTCCAGGGGTGATGACGTGACCGTCGTGCCGACCGAAGACGTCGCGCGGCTCCTCGGCCTGCCCGATCCCCTGCCGGCGGACAAGGCATGGCAGATAGAGCAGGCCCTCCTCGACGCCGAAGGTGCCGTAGTCGGGCACATCGGCCGACCGATCGTCGCCGTAGAGAAGACCCTCACAGACCAGTACCCGGTGCCAGGTATTGCGCTCACCGACCCGGACGCCTGGCCCGACGCCCAGGTGCAGCTCGACGACCGGATCAAAGTCCTGGAGACGACCGCGACCGAGGGAGGCCGGTTCACGGTTCGGTTCCTCGTCGGCCTGGACGTCGCGAACGACCCCGAGCTCCGCCGGATCTACACCTTCATCCGGGACTCTGCGGTGGAGTCGCTGCGGAACAACCCTGACGGCGGGATCGGCACACGACGGGTGTCGTCGGTGTCGGCAGAAGGGCAGTCGGTGTCGTACGCCAACGACACCCCCGGCGGCGCGGCCGCACCCGGTGCCCCGCCGACGCTGGACAGCCTCAACCGCTGGAAGAGGCGAGCCGCCTACATGCGGAGGACGCCGCGGCCGGTTCCGTGGCCGTACGCGGGAGACACCAGGTCCTGGTGACCCGCGCCGCGACGTAAGCCGACTGCGGGCGGCATTGTTCGGCCAGTCCACGGCGTGAAGGGACCCACGCATGCCGCTCCCCGCGAGCGCCAGTAGCACCGTCATACAGGGCCGAATCCTCGACGTGGCCGGCAACCCTCTGTCGGCCACGATCACGTTGACGCCTGTGCCGGAGCGGATCGTGGTGAAGGTCGACGACACGACGATGTACCGCACACCGGTCTCGGTGGACACCGACCCTGCGACCGGCGCCTGGGAGCTCGAAGTCCTTTCCTCCGACGATCCGGACCTGGACCCGACCGGTTGGACGTACACCCTCACGGTCAAAGGGCCGCTGGTGAGCGACACGATCACCGGCGTTCCGGCTCCGAAGGATGCGCCGGTCGATCCCGGGTCGGGGAGGCCGACTGTCGACATCACCGAGCTCACGCTGGGATCGTCCTCGTCCGGGACTGGTGTGGCGTACCGGCTGGCTGGGCTCGCCGACGTTGACGTCACCACCGCCGCGCCCGTGGGTGGGCAGGCACTCGTCTACGACGACCTCACGAGCAGTTGGAAGCCGGGCGACTCGTCCGGGGTGTCGTCGTGGGACGACCTGACCGACAAGCCGGCGACGTTCCCGCCATCTGCGCACACACACGCCACCTCTGAGGTGACGGGGCTCGACACAGCGCTCGCGGCGAAAGCGGAGGCGACGGATGCCCTCGCCGTCCCCCGCGCAACCGGGGGCGCCTGGCCGGCTCGACCAGCCGCGCAGCACGTGACGTGGATCGAGACGCTCCCCGCGACACCACTCGTGCCGGCGGGGATGGTCGACGGCGATCTGTACCTGGGGCCTAACGGGCTGACCGGGCTCCCACCCGGAGGAACCCCCTGATGCGTACGCACAACGAAGGAGCCGAACGTGGCTGACAACCTGACCGACACCGCTGAAGCCTTGGCTCTGGCGTGGCTCTCCGGGGAGGGCACGGCGCCGACCAGGCCCACGGCGCCGCTCATGCTTCGGCTGGTCACGGCGAGCGGCTCCGACTCCGCTGCCGGCACGCAGGTCGCTAACGCTGGAGGTTCGGCGTACTCGCCGCAGGACGCCAACCTGAACGCGGCCGGTACCACCAACACCGCCGAGATCCGCTTCACGAACATGCCGGCGTGCACTGTCGTCGGTGGCGAACTGTGGGATTCGGCCGGCACCCCTGTCAGGGTGTGGTGGGGGCCGCTCGCCGCGAACAAGACGGTGAACCTCGGTGACGACTTCGTGATAGCCGCGGGTGACCTGGACCTGTCCCTCGGCTGATGGCTCGCCTTTGGTCGTGCGGATTCGAGCTTCAATCCGCCGCCGCGGGCGTCGAGTTCGTCAACGTCAACGGCTCCCCGACGATCGACACCGGCGTACGCCACTCCGGTGCCGCGTCCCTGCGCTGTCAGGCATCGGGGTCACTGACCTCGATCACCCTGCCCGCCAACAGCGCAGCGGACGCGAACGCGCACGTGTTCCTGCGCGGCTACTTCCGACTGAACACCTACCCGTCCGGATCCACGGCGATCCTCGCCTGGTCGAACTCCCCATCCACCGTAGGTACCGCCGGGTCATGGTGGGGAGTCAGCGTCGACACTGACGGCACCCTCTTCCTGGCTGGCGCCGACGGCCGATCGGACCCTGCGTTCAACTCCGCACCCCTACAGCTCGGCATCTGGTACCGGGTCGAGATGGAGTACGACGACACCACCGACACGCTGGTCGGGCGGTTGAACGGCGTCCAGTGGGACTCGATGACCGCAGGCTCCATCGGCGCGGGTGGAGGCCGCTACCCGCGGTGGGGTGTCCAGCACAACGTCACCTGCGACCTGCATGTTGACGACTGCGCGATCAATGACGCCTCGGGGACGTTCCAGAACTCGTGGCCCGGGAACGGCCGGATCGTGCACCTCGTCCCGAACGGTGTCGGCGACTCAAATACCTGGCAGAAGAGTGACGGGACCGCCGGGACGTCCACGAACTGGCAGCAGGTCGATGAAGTCATCCCGGACGACAACACCACGCACCTGAAACGGACCTCAGTCCAGCCGCTCGACGACTACCAGCTCCTCAACGCATCGGCCGCCGGAATCCCAACCGGATCGGCGGTCAACCTCGTGGCGGTAGGAGTCCGCGGCGCGGCGGGCTCCGGGGGCACGGCCGCATCAACGGCACGGGATGTTCTGCTTCGAGTCAAGGGGCAGTCAGGCGGCACAGTCCTTGCCAGCGCCGCCTCGACGAACCGGTTGAACTCCGACGGCGCTGCGGGAAACTACGTCACCCACACCACGGTCCACCCGAGAACCTACAAGGTTGTCGCGTACCAGAATCCGCAGAACAGCGCCGCCTGGACCCTGTCCACGCTCGACTCGGCACAGATCGGTGTGCAGGCGCAAGTGAGCGGCACGACCGAGATCCGAGTCAGCTCGATGTGGGCCCTCGTCGACTACACGCCACCCGAGGTGACTGGCGCGGCTGCGTTCTCGGCGGACGCGGCGATGGCTGCTTCTGGCAGGGCCGAGGTGAAGGCCGCGGCCGCGCTCTCCGCTGCGTCGTCGCTCGGGTTGGCCGGGCACCTTGGCCTCTACAGTGCCGCGTCCTGGTCAGCCGATTCCAGCCTGACAGCCGTGGGCCGGCGGCTCGTGCACGGCGCCCTGGACCTGTCCGCCGAGCCAGCCATGCTGCTCGTCCCCGCCGACATAGGCGCCATCGGCATTCTTCCTCTGTCGGCTGCGTCCAGTATGGCGCTCACGGGACACGTGGAGGCCCGCGCCGCTGTCTCGTGGTCGGCGGAGTCCGGCATGGTCGGGGTGCCAAAGGTCATCCACTTCGGGCACCTGCCCCTTGCCCAAGTGTCGAATCTGGCGGCTGCTGCTCACGTCGACGTACGTGCGGCGGCAGCCTTCTCGGCCGGGTCGTCTATGAGCCTGCGGCACGAGTTGGGAAGCGACTTCGCCGTCTACCAGCTGGCCAGCGGTCTCCTTGCCGTCCGGAGGATCTACCGTCTCGAGGTCGGCGCCCTGGCGTAACCACTGGGCGACGCAAGGCCACCACGGGCGGCATTGTTCGGTGCCATGTCGTTGCCTCCCAGTGCAAGCTCCACTGTCATCCGAGGCCGATTCCTCGACACGACGGGTGACCCGCTGTCGGTCACCGTCCAGTTCAAGCCCGAGCCGAACCGGATCCTCGCTCGCACTGACAAGGTGACCCTCTACAACACGGCCATCACTGCCTCGTCTGACCCTGGCACTGGTGACTGGTCGATCGAGGTCCTCTCCTCCGATGACCAGGATCTTGACCCGTACGACTGGACGTACACCGTCACGATCACCGGGGATGTGTCCGACACCCTGACCGGTGTCCCGGCGCCGAGTGACGTCCCGATAGACCCCGGCACCGGCAAGCCGACGGTCGACCTCACCGATCTGGTTACCGGGTCGTCGACCGGCGGCCTGGGCAGGGTGTACGTGTTGGCCGCCCTGACGGACGTGGACTTGTCCACTCCCCCGTTCGGTGGGCAGCAGCTCATCTACGACGCGGAGCGGGGGGTGTGGACCGGTGGTGGACCTGCGGAGATTCCGGTGTGGGACTCGATCGTCGACAAGCCGCCGACGTTCCCGCCGTCCCCTCACTCCCACCCGACCGCCGATGTGGTCGGGCTCGACACGACACTCGCGGCGAAGGCTGACCTGGCGTCCCTGGCGGCGGTCGCAACGTCTGGTGCGTTCGCGGACCTGACGGACTCCCCGACCATTCCCACCACGCCTGGGGAGGTCGGGGCGGCTCCCGCCGTCCACACGCACAGCCCGGCAGATGCCGGCGCCGCTCCGGTGGTGCACAGCCACGACGAGGCCGACATCGAAGCGCTGGCGTCGAAGGTCGACAAGGACGTCCAGGTGTGGAACGTCCTCGACCACGGCGTCATCGGTGACGGTGTGGCGGTCGACACCGCCGCTCTGCAGGCCGTGCTGACCGCAGCCCCCGCCGGGACAAGGGTCGTCATCCCCGAAGGTGTCACCTGCAAGATCAACGGAACCCTGACGATTTCCAAGAAGCTGCACCTGTCCGGCGGGGAGATCGTCCAGACAGCGACCAACCTTGAGGCGATCATCCTGACCCCGGCGGCGTCGGGCTCGTCGATCCGGAACGTCCGGATGACCGGCCCCGGTGCCGTGAACTACGGCGGGCAGTGCCGAGCGATCCACCTCGCAGGCACAAACACCACGACCCGCGTCACAGGCGTCCTGGTGGAAGACGTCACCGCCTCGGGATGGTCTTTCGGCGTGTCCGCGCGCCTCGCGGAACGGTTCACCGTGAAGGGCTGCACCCTGACCGACCTCGGCTATGCGGGCGTGCACATGTTCTCGGTGAACAGGTTCAAGGTCATCGACAACATAATCGACGACGTTCACCTGACCGGGACGAACGTCGACTGCTACGGCATCACCGTCAACCGGATCGAGAACGTCACCATCGCCGCCGAGCCGCTCTCCGAAGGCGGCCTCGTGTCACGCAACCACGTGCTGAACGTCGAACACGAGGGCATCGACACCCACGGCGGGGTCAACCTGACGATCAGCGACAACTACGTGCACGGCTGCCGGACGGGGATCGCCTGCGTCGCTGGCGGCAACGAGAACAACGTGGAGACGTACGCCCCGAAGGGAATCATCTGCACCGGGAACGTCGTCGTCTCCGGCGTCAGCGACGGCAGCCGCGAGGTTGGGATCAAGCTGGTTGGCGCCGGGACCGGGGCGGGGGCGCTCGTCGACGGGGCGACCGGTGTCATCTCGAACAACTACGTCCACGGTCACGGCTTGTCGGGTGCGACCGCTGGTGGCGGGATCATGGTCTACTACACGCACGGTGTGGTGATCTCCGGGAACACCGTGCTCGAGCCGTCCAATTACGGGGTCCTCGCCTACCACACGAACCATGGTCTGGTCATCAACGGCAACTTGGTGGTGGACCCGTGGCACCCGACGGGTGGAACACCGGCCGCGATCTACCTCCGCGACGCCGACAACACCGACGTCCTGGTGGACGGCAACGTGGGTGTCCTCGGCGGCAAGTCCGCCACATCGAAGCTGTACCGCGGAATCTGGGTGCACTCCACCGCGACCGGGCTGCTCGGCTTCAACCACGCCCCGCAGGCATCGAACGCCGAGATCGTCGGCTCTGTCGGCATGAAGACCCGGTTCGACTCCTACGAGGTTCAGTTCCACAGCACCGCCGCCACGACCCGCAAGATCGGGTTCTTCGGCGAGACCCCCGCCTCACGGCCGACGTCCACGCCCGCGAACGCGACCGACCTTGCTTCGGCGCAGACCCTCGTGAACAGCCTCAAGGCCACCCTGCAGGCGTACGGGCTGATCCCCTGAGACACAAGGCAGCCCCTCCAGGCATCGTGCAGCTGTGGCCGTCCTCCTCGCCGACCTCAGCCTGAGCGTCGCGACGAAAGATCATCCGTGGCTTCGAGACTCCCACGGTCATCCAGTCGCGCCGGAGGAGCCGGCAGAGCTGCGTGGCCCATGGCCCGGAGCCGCCCGCGAACAGCCCGACCTGTCCTACACGTTGCGGCTCGACACCCGGGCGTGGCCGGTCGAACCAGGCGACCGCATCACCGACGGCGCCCGCACCTGGGTCGTGGCCTCGGCGCGGATCAACACCGTTCCCCGGCACCCCGACGCCGACTACATCGCCATCGTTGCGACCCTCGAACCGCCGGAGGTGCCGTGATGGCCCGGTTCAAGGAACGCAACGGACTGAATGAGATCGTCGCCCGCATGGTCGCCCCGAACATTGGGGACGTCGCGAAGAAGGTCGAGACCGAGGCGCGGAAGCTGGCGCCACCGGTCAAGGAGTGGACGACGATGCGGGACGCGCTCGTCCGCAAGGAACACCGCCAGACAGACAGGCAGCGGGTGCCAGCGAACCTGCGGTTCGACCTGCCCAGCCATCCGTGGGACCGGGAACACCGCGGCGTCGGCGAACGCACCTACATGATGCGGCCGAAGGACTACAGCTCCAAGGCCTACGTAAACATCATCCACTGCCGGTGCTGGGTTGTGTGGGATCAGCAGGGCGTCGCCCGGCACATCAAGGCCGGGCAGCCGAACGTCGAAGGGCCCGTCGTGAAGGCCCGGGTCCTGTGCGACGCGCACCTGTGCGTCGATGCCGAGTTCGGCACGACATACCCGGACGGCAACACCTCGTACGGCATGCGGTTCATGGGGACCGGTGCGGCCCGTGCGGCGGCAGCATCGAGAGGACGACGCTAACCACGGCTGACGCCTACCTTCCGGGCCATGGCTACCGCAGACAGCAAGCCGGACAAGCTCGAGAACAAGGCGATCACGCCCGACCAGACCAAGCCCGCTGCGCAGGTCGACGAGGTCAAGCTGCTCCTGGCGCACCACTGGACCGACGATGCCGGCGAGAACCACGCACCGGGCGAGACTGTCACCCTCCCCGCCCAGCAAGGCCGGAACCTCGCCGCCCAGTTCTACGGCAAGATCCAGGGCTGAGCGATGGCGCCAGGTGTCCTCGCCGACGCCGACGCGGTCGCGTTAGCGCTCGCCTGGCTACAGGGGAATCCGACGCTGGCCGGCGAGTTCGGCGGCGTCTCCGGCGTGATGGAGGCGCCGTGGCCGCGACTCGTCGTCACGACCGGCCCCGGCGGTGATCTCGGCGACATGCGGTGGAACACCCGGCAGGAGGTCACCCTTGAGGTGTACGGCGATCCCGACGGCCGGCCGGGCAAGGCAGCGTTGTGGCGGCTCACGATGCTCGCGGCGTCTGCCCTTGTGGAATTGGCGGACCGTGGCGACGCACCGGCCGGTGTGCCTGTCGTGTCTGCGGTGGACCCGAACGGGACACTCGCCTGGTCTCCGCTGGCGAACGGGCAGCACCGGTGGATCGTGTCGTGCTTCCTGACGCTGCATCCTCCGCAGGCGATGGCCTGAGATCCAGCGGGCGACACTAAGGCGTCTGCACGTGTTGCCTTTGCCGCGACCGAAGCCCGGTTGCGATCAACGGGAGCGCACGTGACCATCACCCCGTCCGAAATCGTCGTCCCATCGAGGACGTACGTCTATCTCGCGGCTGTGGGTTCCACGGCACCCGCCGACGCGACTACTGCCCTTGCTGCGCCGTGGGTGAACGTCGGCCTGACGACGCCCGACTCCCTGGCTTTCAACACCGAGCCGGAGTTCGAGGAAGTCACCTCGGCGCAGTCTGACTACCCGACGCGCCGGTTCCAGACCTCGGACGCGGCGGCGATCGAGTGTGACCTGCAGCAGTGGAATGCGGCGAACTTCCAGTCGGTCTACGGCGGCGGCGAAATCACCACCATCACCGGCCCGCCGATCAACTACAAGTTCACGCCGCCGAAGGTCGGCGACCGGACCGAGAAGGCCGCCGTCATCGAGGTCATCGACGGGGCGAAGCACTACCGGTTCGTCTTCCCCCGCGCCATGCAGGTCGAGGGTGTCGAGCTCGAACTGCAGAAGGCGCAGGAGGGTCGCCTCGCGCTGCGCCTCGCGGTTTTGGGCGGCGACGGCACCGATCCGTGGTACCTCCTCACGGACGACGAAGCGTTTAATCCGGTTTAGCCGAATTATCCGTTTCGAGGCGGATAGTGGCGCCTCTCAGCTCGACAGCCGTCCCGACGACTGACGGCGCGACCTTAGACACCCGCGCTCCGTACCTTCCCGCGTGCGACCCCCGCACAAGGAAGGAACCCCACACGTGGGCACAGTCATCGAGATGGACGCGCCACAGCGCGAAGCCAAGGACGAAGGCGTTGTCGTCCGCTACAGAGGCGTCACATACCAGCTGCCGGCCGAACTCCCAGCCGACGTGTTCGCCCCCTTCCTGGCCGACGAACTCGACCTCGTTGGAGTGATGAAGGCGATCCTCGGCGCCCGCGCGGACGCCGAGGTGGCAGGCGAAGACATGCTGCAGGTCCTTCTGGCCCGGCCGAACCTGCCGAGAGGACTCGTCGACGCGATCCGGGCCGGCCTCGAAGCGCTGTTCACCGCGAACGGAGACGCCAGCCAGTGGCAGGCGTTCCTCGACTCAAAGCCATCCATCCCGGCGTACGGCCGCCTCATCCAGGGGCTCGTCAAGGAGTACGGGGTGAGCCTGGGGGAAGCCTTCGCGTCGCTCGGACTCTCCGAGAGCGGTGGAGCGACGTCGAAGCCGACTTTGCCCGCTGGTACCAAATCGACGCCCGCGGCGTCTGGCGGCACCCGACGCACCAAGAGTTCATAGGCGTACGCCGATGCTGGGTCCTCCTCGAAGGGCTGCCAGAGGAGGCCCGCACCAAACGGTCGGACCCCACCGAGCCGGTCTGGGGACACACCCAGGAGCTACTCGCGCAGGTGGTGGAGGAGATATCGGTGCTGGCCGCTGAACGCAGGCGGAAGAAGCCGCGTGAGCTTCCGAGGCCGAAATCCATAAGCGGCTCCTCCGCCAAGCCCGGCGGCCGCCGGATGGGCTTCCGCGACATGGTCGCGGCCGCGCAGCGACGGGGGCAGGTGCGCCATGGCTGAGAAGGCCGGCGAACTTGAAGTCCCAGTCGTAGCCGACCTGTCTGGGTTCGCCCGCGAACTGAAGCGGAAGGTCGAGGCCGCTGCCGAAGGTGTGCAGGCGAAGATCGAAGCGGTCGTCGACGAGAAGGGGCTTCGGCAGGAGCTCGAGCGTGCCGTCGAGAGGGCCGCGGCCGGTGTCAAGGCCAAGGTCGAGGTCGAGGTCGACGAGGACCAGGCCCAATCCAACATCAGTGGCCTGTTGGAGCGGCTCGCCAAGAGGCTGACCATCCCGCTCGGCACGAAGGGCGAGGTCGCCGACAACGTTGTCGCCGAGTCTGCCAAGGGGCAGGCGGTCGCCCAGGCCAACCCGGTCGAGGTGCCAGTCAAGGGTCAGGGTGGCCGGCTGCTGCGGGACGTTCTGCTGGAGCGGCTGCGCGCGCAGGCGGCGGTGCAGAAGGCGCCAATCAACATTCCGATCACCATGCGCCTCAGAGGCGTCATGGCGGGCCTACGTGGGCTGGCCATGGCCGCGATCCTGCCCCTGGTCCAGCCCGCGATCGCCGCCATCGGTTCCCTGGCGGCGGGGCTCGGGGCGTTGAGTGCGGCCGCCGCGCCTTCTGTCGGCATCCTCGGCGGCATCCCCGGCATCCTGGCCGCCATCATCCAGGGCGCCGTGGGCGTCAAGATCGCGATGTCCGGCGTCGGCGATGCCTTCAAAGAGTCAATCTCGATTGCGGAGAAGCAGGCGCAGGGCCTGGAGGTCACCGAGGCGGACCTGCAGAAACTCAAGGCTGCGATGGACAAGCTGTCGCCGTCGGCGCAGCTGTTCGTCAAACGGGCGGTGTCGCTGCGGGACGAGTGGCAGTCGTTCAAGAAGGCGGTGCAGGAGCCGCTGTTCGAGCCGCTCGCCCGGCAGATCAAACCCGTCGCGGCAGCCCTGCTGCCAGACCTGGAACGGGGGCTGGCCGGCACATCCAAGGTCGTCGGCGAGGTTGTCGACAACTTCGGCGACTTCGTGCGTACGCCAGTGTTCCGCGCAGACTTCCGCACGATCCTGTCCGGCAATAACCGGCTGCTCGAGTCGTTCGGGAAGGCGTTGGGTGACGTCGGTGTGGCGTTCGTCGACATCGTCGTCGCCTCCCAGCCGTTCCTCCGCCGTATCGGGCAGGCCACTGAGCGGCTCGGCGCATGGATCCGCAACATCTCCCATGCCGGCCGTGAGTCCGGCCGGTTCGCCGCATTCCTCGACCGCGCTGGGGACACCGCCGGACAGCTGTGGCGGATCATCAAGAACCTCGGCGGTGGCCTGTTCGGGGTGTTCCGCGCCGGCACCGAGCAGGGGCAGAAGCTCCTGGACAAGATGGAGGCATCCCTCGCCCGGTTCGACCAGTGGGCGAACTCGCCCAAGGGTCAGAAGGCGCTGAAGCAGTGGTACGAGGACGCCATGCCCGGCTTCCTCCAGCTCGTCGGGCTGATCGGCGATGTCGGCAAGGCGCTCGGCCGGATGTCGACGAACGAGAACCTCGCCCCGATGATCCAGCAGCTCCGGGACGACGTGATCCCGGCGCTGGAGAACTTCCTCACCACGCTCGCCGAGAACATGGGGCCGGAGGTCATCGACGCGCTCAGTTCGCTCGCGGACGCCCTGCAGCACCTGGCGGAGGTGGGCGGCCCGCTTGGCACGTTCATCACCATCATCGACAAGGCGCTGCTTGAGCCGTTCGGGAAGTTCGCTGAGGACAACCCGGAGATTGTGAAGGCTCTCGGTCAGCTCCTCGGCGCCCTGCTGGCGTTCAAGGCCGCGAAGGGCATCTTCAACCTGATCGGGATTGGGAAGCTGGCCGGCGGGATCGGCGGGCTCCTCCTTGGCGGGAAGGGCGGCAAGCACAAGGCCGGCGGTGGCGGTGGCGGTGGGCTCGCTGCGAGCTTGTTCGGCGGCCTGATTCCGGCCGCGGCCGCGATGGGGCCGAGGATCAAGGCTGCGCTGGCGAAGGGCATCGGCGGTGTCGGCGGCCTGTTCGGCAAGGGTGCGACCAAGGGCGCGGACGCGGCTGCGCGGGGAGTCGACAAGTTCACGAAGGCGGTCGACGGGTCGAAGGTCGCCCTCGGTGCGGAGATGGTCGCCGATGCGAAGAAGGAGACAGCACTCGGGGGTGTTGGAGGGGCTGCCGACAAGTCCGGCAAGAAGGTCGGCTTCTTCTCCCGGATGCTCGACGGCACCAAGAAGGCTCTCGGCGCCGGGGTAACCGCGCTGGGGACCTGGGGGGCATCGGCTACAAGCAAGGTGGGCAGCACGGCGGCGAAGGTTGGCCGCAATGTCTCCGGCATGGCCCGCATGGTCGGGACGGTTGCCGTGTCTTGGGCGGCGGACTCCGCGCGGGCGATCGCGGGCATGGCCCGTATGACGGCTGCAGTCGCCGCGCACGGTGCGCGTCAAGCCGCGTCGTGGGTGGGGAACCAGGCGAAGATCAAGGCCGCCAGCATCGGAACATGGGCGGCAGCCCAGGCTCGCGCGGTCGCAGGTATGGCCCGGATGACTGCGGTCGTGGTGGCGGAGGGGGCGAAGCAGGCTGCGGCGTCGGCGCGGAACGCGGCCAGGATCGTCGCCGGCTGGGTGCTGATGGGTGCCCAGGCGCTCATCCAGGCCGCCCGGATGGCGGCGGCGTGGTTCATCGCGCTGGGCCCTGTCGGCTGGGTGATCGCCGCCATCATTGCGATCGTCGCGCTGATCATCGCGAACTGGTCGAAGATCGGCCCGTTCGTGACCGCACTTTGGAACAAGGTGTGGTCGGTCGTGTCCGGCGCCGTCTCCAAGGTGATCAACTGGGTGAAGACGAACTGGCCGCTGCTACTCGCGATCCTGACCGGACCGGTCGGTCTCGCGGTCATGTTCATCATCCGGAACTGGGACAAGATCAAGGCCAAGACGTCCCAAATTTTCAACGGGATCGTCAATTTCCTGCGCGGCGTCCTAGCCAAGATCGTCAGCTTCGTGGCGAGCCAGGTCGCCAACATGAAGACCCGGTTCGACAACGGCGTAGCCAACATCAAGCGCGCGATCGAGAGCCTGAAGGCACTGCCAGGCCGGGTCCGCGCCTTCTTCCAGCAGCTCGTCGACGCCGTGCAGGAGAAGGTCGACGCCGCGGTCCGCGTGGCGACCAGGCTCAAGGACCGGGTCCTCGGCTTTTTCCGCAGCGCGGGAGGCTGGCTGAAGAACGCCGGCAAGAGCGTCATCGACGGCCTGATCGACGGCATCACGTCGAAGATCAGCGAGATCGGCGCCACCATGTCGCGGGCGGCGGACAAGGTGCGGGCGTACTGGCCGTTCTCCCCCGCCAAGGAAGGGCCGCTGCGCCGGTTCCCGCTCGACAAGGCTGGCGCCAACCTCGTCGGCATGCTCACCGACGGGATCCTGGCCGAGCAGGGGCAGCTGGTCGGCGCGATGCGGCGAATCACTGGGCTGGTCGCCGAGCCGACACGGGCAACGGACCCGATGGCGATGTGGAAGGACACCGAACGGCGGCAGACGTTCACGCCGACGCAAGCCGTCGACCGTGGCGTGACGTTCCAGGACGGCGCTATCCGCATCTACAACCCGACCCCGGAGCCGGCGTCCGAGTCCGCGGCGAAGAAGCTGCCGAGGATCGCCGAGTTCGGCCTGTTCGGTGCGACGTAGGAGACGGGCATGGCAGATCCGCGGGAACGCTGGTTCATCGACGACCTTGAGGTCACCGACCGGCTCGTCCACGACCTGGAAACGTTCGACGGCCTCTACGGCTCCCCTCCCCTGGAGGGGTCGAACGTTGCGGTGCCGCAGCGGGACGGGCAGATATGGGTGCCAAAGCGTCTCGGCGCCGGCCAGTTCACCCTTCGGCTGTGGATGGCCGGAGACACCCGGCCAGAGGTCGACGAGAACTGGGAGCGGCTGCTGCGGCATGCGGTGAAGCGGCACAGGCTGGTCCGGTTCGAGCGGCACCTCACCGACGGCGGCGTCCGCGAATGCTACGGAGAGGTCACCGGCCGGATCTCACCGACGCCGATCGGGCAGCTCGGCGTACGCGCCCAGATCGACGTGCTCGTCCCCTCGGGCGTGTGGCAGGACACCACGGACACGAACACCGGCCTGATCTACCTCTCCCCCGGCACCACGGCAGCGGTCAACCGCATGGTGGACCTGCCAGGCTTCACCGGCTCATCGGCACCCCTCACTGCGCTGCGCGCCACGATCACCGGCATGGCCACGAACGTGCAGCTCACATGCCCCGACACCGGCGGCTGGTTCCGCTACGACTCATCCCTCGACGTCGGCGCCACCCTCACCGTCAACGCAGCCACCGACAGCGTGACCGGGCCGAACCTCGACCGGTGGCGCTACACCGGCCCGTACATGTTCGAGGTGATCCCGCCCGACAACGCGACAACCGCGCCGCGCATCCAGGTGACCGCGACGCTAGCCGACCACAACGCGACACTTCGGATCGTCGGCCGCCGCGCATACCAGGTGTGAGGAGCCCCACCCTTGCCGAACGTGAGCGTCCGCCTCTTCGACGAGGCTGGCAACTTCCTGTCCCACCTACCGCTGGTCGGCGAGGTGTCCATACAGGAGGTCCTCAACGAGGAAGGCGCCGGCACGCTGCGCTACTCGGCCGCCAGCCCAGGCGCCAGCCTGCTCACGAGCATCGACGACGGCCAAATCGCGGTCTCGGTCGACGGGTACGAGGTGTTCCGGTTCCTGTTCGAGGACGACGAGGACGACCCGGCGGACGCCGCCGGCCCGGCACGTGAGATCACGGTCGCCGGCCCGGGAGCACTGGCGGCACTCGCGCGGGCGGTGATCACCCCCGCTGGCGGTATCGGCGCGAAGCCGGCCATCGCCGGGTTCGTCGACGACAGCCCCGGCCACATCATGCGCACGCTCATCGGCCGCGCGAAGGCGCTCGGCTACCTGCCGAACGTGTGGACCAACTTCGACGCCGACTTCGACTCTGCCGGTCAGCCGTGGGCGAAGCAGATGGACATCATCTACGACGCCGGCAAAGACCTGCTCACGGTCGCAAAGGACCTCGCCGCCCAGGGCGTCTGCGACATCCGGATGCGTGCCGACCCGGACCAGGGCGACGGGCTGTGGCTGGACATGTGGAACCCCGGCACGGCACTCGCGACCGACAAGCCGAACGTATACCTGCGGCGGGCACACATCACGAAGGCCCCCAGGAAGCGGTCACGGAAGGAACTGCGGACCGACATCCTCGTGGTCGGCGAGGGTGGGGCGAACGTCGTCCGCCACGACCCGGAGGCACGCAGCCGCTACGGGCCACGCCTCGGCTACCTCGGCTGGGGCAACGCCACCAAGACCGCCACCCTCAACGCCGCTGGCGACAACGCCCTGGCCCTGGCGTCCCGACCGGCGGTCGGCTACGACTTCGACCTTCAACTCGATCACGACACCTGCCCACAGCCGTACAGCGACTTCAAGGTCGGCGACAAGATCCGCTCCGACTACGCCCCGACCAGCGTCGGCACCGGCTACGAGCCGCTGCGTGTGCGGCAGATGACCGTGACCCTGAACCGCGACGGCGCGGTCGACGCGAACATCGGCTGTAACGACCGGTTCCTTGAGTCGTCGCTTCGGCTGGCGAGGAAGATCGAAGGAGTCGTCCACGGCACGATCTCCAACACGGGTGTCGGCCCGCCGAACAAGCCACGCCCAGACACCGAGCCCCCCGCCGCACCGACCGGGGTCGCGCAGACCGCAGCCATCTACACCGGTCTGGACGGCCGTTCGAGCGTGCTGGCAGAGGTGACGTGGAACGCTGTCACATCCAACGCCGACGGGACCGTCTACGACGACTTCGGCAACTACCGCGTCTCCTACCGGCTACCCGACCGGTCCCAGTTCTGGGTTGGCGAGACGACCACCACCGGCCTGGACGTGGTGTTCGAAGGGTTGCCGCAGGGTCAGCGGTTCCAGGCCCGCGTCCGGGCGTTCGACGCCGCCGGCAATGCGGGCGCGTTCGGGTTCTCCCCGCTGATCACGCTGCCTGTCGACGCCGGCCCGCCACCGATCCCGTCGATGCCGCTGCTGGAGGCGCGGCTTGGCACCCTGCGGGTCACGTGGGACGGGTTCGACGAGGACGGCGCGGTCATGCCCCGCGACCTCGCCCACCTCGAAGTGCACGTCTCCCAGACACCGGATTTCACCACGTCGGCGACCACCAAGATGGACAGCATCACAGGTGCGCCAGGATCGGCGGTGCTGACCGAGCTCGACTACAACACCACCTACTACGTGCGGCTGATCGCGGTCGACAACGTCGGCAACAGGTCCCTGCCGTCGGCGGAGGCCTCCGCCGTCATCGTCCCCCTGGTCGACACCGACATCATCGGCGAGATCATCACTGGTGCGAACATCGTCCCCGGCACGATCGTCGCGTCGGACGCGATCGTCGCCAACACGATCACCGGCGGTCTCATCCAGGCACTGTCGATCCAGACAGGTCACCTTGCTGCGAATGCCGTCACGGCCGACAAAATCCAGGCCGGTTCCATCACCACGGAGAAGCTGGCGGCCAGCGCCGTCAGCGCTGACAAGATCGAAGCGGGCACGATCACAGCCGACCGGCTGCGGTTCGGTACGACGCTGAACCTGCATCCTGAGCCTTCGTTTGAAGGGGCCGGCTACCGTGCACGGTTCCCGGCCAGTGGCCCGTGGCTGTGGGAGACCAGCACCGGCTCCTACGACGGCTCGTGGCGGCTGAAGGGCACCCCCACCGGGTCGACTGCTGGGTTCATCCTCGCCGAGGTCCCCGTGACCAGGGGCGAGCGGTACTACCTGTCGGTCTTCGTGAAGACGACGGGCACCAACGGCCGGTCCCAGCTTCTCGCGGTCTGGAACGACCCCGACGGCAGCGCCCTCTCATCCTCGATCGCCGCGACCGCACAGTTCTCCGTAGGCAACAACTGGACCAAGATTGAGGGGAACGTCGTCGCACCGGCAGGCGCCGGCCAGATGTCCGTGCGGGTCGACATGTCCAACGGCGCATCCACCGGCAACTGGTACTGGGACCTGGTGGAGATCCGACCCGTCGTCGGCACCACGACAACCGGTGGGGTGTCCCGGGTGGAGGCGTCACCGCTCGGAGTGTTCATGTGGGACGCGACCGGCCGGCAGACGGTGCGGATGGACGCCCCGACCGGTGCGGTTTCCGTCGTCGGCGAGATGAGCACCGGCATCTACCCCGCCCGTCGGCTGGTGATGAACCCGGGAAACACCGGTTTCGCAGAGATGCGGTTCTACCCGACCGACGAGAACACAAGGTATGCGTTCATCAACTCCTACGACGGTGTGCTGGGGGCACCGGCGCTCGGTTTGAATGGGTCGGTCCTCGGCGACGGCGACGGCATGACCGTTCTGCTCGCGGACGACCGGTGGCAGATCGGCCGGGTGAACCGTACGAGCCTCGAACCCGCCGGGTCGTTCATGCGCGGCTACCGCGACGAGTTCCATTTGGTGGGAGATATCGCCCGCTGGCCGCACTGGTCGAACCAGATGATGTGGGGCGGGCTGGAGCCCCACCAGGTGAACACGACCGGGTTCGTCGTCGGCTATGGGCGAACCATGGCCGCGCCGGTCCCGGCGGTCCTCACGATGCCGTTCCGCGGCCAAATCGACCACGTGAACTGGCTGATCACCGCCCGGTCCTCGACTAGCTTCACCTGCTCTGTCACCAACACGGACGGGTCGATCGTCAGCGTCAACTACACGTTCTCGTGGCTCGCCTTCCGGCCGTTCACGTAGGAGGTCGACAGTGGTCAAGGTGCTGGATGCTGAGCAGGTCGTTGTCGCTGGGGTGAACTGCTGGCGGCTCCTGCTCGACACCGACCGGGGCGTGTTCACCTACCTGTTCCCGGCGTACACGTTCGAGGCCCGCGCAGCCGAGTACGGCATCGACGACCAGGACGAGCTGCTGGAGATGGTGCTGCTCGAGTGGCTCGACACAGACGACGAGGCCGAGCCGATCGACCCGTACTCGGAGGTCGAGCCCGCCGCGAGGCAGAAGAAGCGCGGCAGGATCGCTGCGGTCCGGCGACGCCACGAGGTGTCGTTTGACGTGCACAAGTCCAAGGGCGACATGCAGGCGTTCCTGCGGTCCAAGATGCGGGTCGATGCCGAGAACGTGGATGTCCTGCGTGACGAGGTGGTGAAAGTTCGGGCGGTCACGACGGCGCGGCAGGCGAAGGCGAAGGCGATGCGTGCGGCGGCCGCTTCGTCCGCGCCGATGGATGACGCCGGAGGCGCGCTAGCGGCAGCGAAGGAAGCCAGGCTGCACCGTGAACGCGCCGCGGCTCAGGACGTCTAGCCCGCGACGTAAGCCGTCCAAGTCGGACACCGTGCCTTCCGCGGTGGGGTTCGCGGAGGAGGGTCGGCTTGGCCACGCATGGCATTAGTGGGTGGGCGCGTCGACCCTCCATCCCCACCCGGGGCTGGCGGGTGCTCCTTGCAACCAAGCTGTCCGACCCGGGCATGCCCTCGTGGGCGACCCGCTTCCTTGCTTGGCTGCTGGCTTTGGTCGCCGCAACCAGGGGCCTGGACTATGTTCTCGGCGATCCTGTTGGCGGTCCGGCGCTGCGCTACGTCGTGGCACTGGCGCCCCTGGATATGTGGGGGCTCGCCTTCCTCGTCGCCGGGACACTCCTCGGCGCCGGTCTCTCGCTGCAGCGCCACATCGCCGTCTGGATCGGTCACGGCCTCCTCGGCATCGTCTATCTGACCCTGGCCATCGCACTCGGCCAGGCCGCCGCGAGCCTCGGGGACGGGTGGCGCGGCACGGGCACGTTCCTGACTCTCTCGGCTCTGCATCTGCTGCGGGTGCTGCTGCTCCGGCCCATCCCGCGGCGGCAGGAGTGATCGGGCTGATGACCGCCCTGACTGCTGCGGTCGCCCCCACAGTGCCCACCACGGATGCGCTGCTCGCCCCCTCTGCCGGACTCGTCACAGCTGCAGGCATCGCGCTGTACGCCGTCCGCACTTGGAAGGAGGGCCGGCAGATCGACCTGGAGGGCGAGAAGCGTCGCCGCGAGGACGCGGAGAAGCGGGCCGAAGCGGCGGAGAAGGAGAAAGCCAACGAGATCGCCACGCTCCGCTCCGAGCTGGAGCGTGTGCGGCAGGAGGTTCAACAGCTTCGGGAGCAGCGTGACGCAGACCTCAACCAACTCCGCGTCCGCCGCGAGTCCGACCTTCGCGAGAACTACCGGCTTCGGGAGCTTCTGGCAGCGCACGGGATCGACCCTGATGAGAAGAAGGCGGCGCCATGAGTCCCCGTCGGATCCGTGAGCGGCTGCGGCCTGCCACCTGGAAGATCACTGCGACCGCGGTCGCCGCTGTGGCGGTCGCTGTCGCATCCCTCGGCTATGGCGTGGCCCGGATCTACACGCAGGTCGAGGACTTGCAGTCCGCGAACGTGCGACTCGAGGACCGGGCCGACCGTGCCGACGCGGCCCGCGACAAGCAGGCGGTGGCGGCGGAGCAGCTGTCCGAGCAGGTCCGCGCGCTCGGTGCGGAGCCGGTTGTCACTCCTGCCCCTGCCCCACCTCCGCCGCGCTCCGGAGGGGTGAGTGCGGCGGAGGTTCGTTCGATTGTCGCCGACGAGCTCGACGATCGGCGGCTGGAACTGACGCCCGCGCAGATCGCGAGTGTGGCGCGGGTCGCCGCTTCCCAGGTGCCGAGGCCAAGGGACGGGTCGACGCCGACTGCGGCGGACATCCGGCCAGTGGTCCGGGATGTGGTCGCGGCGGTCTGCTCCGGCGATGCGTGCCGCGGGGCGAAGGGCGACCAGGGAGACCGTGGTGAGGCGGGTGAGCCGGGTGAGCCGGGCCGGCCGGGTGAGCCCGGGGACACCGGTCCGCCGGGCCCGGGTCCCACGGATGAGCAGATCGACGCCCGGCTGGCGGCGTACTGCGCCGAGCGCGGCGGCTGCCAGGGTCCGCCCGGCCCTGCCGGCGAAGACGGCGCGGACGGCGCGGACGGCGCGGACGGTCGGGACGGTCGGGATGGACGCGGCATCCAGAGCGGCCCCGACTTCGTGCGCGACGAGTCCGGCAACTGCGTCGCACGCACCACCTACACCGACGGCACCACCTACGAATCCGATGCGGGCGAGGCCGCCTGCCTCCTTATGAGAGGAACCACCGCGCAATGACCGACGAACCCACAACCCAGCCGGACGACCTGTCCGGTGTCGAGCCGGACGAGGAGGAGTACGAGCTCGACCCGGGCAGCGAACCCGGCGGCATCCTCCCCCACCCGGGCGACGACGGCGACGACGCCCACGACCACGGGGAGCCGTGATGGCGCGCAGAGTGAAGCTGCAGACCAGCCTCGGCGACACCCGCAACCACACAAAGCAGGTGTTCGAGGAACTGGCCGCCAAGTACGAGATCCACTTCGCCTGGGGCAACGGCCCGACTGGGCACCACGCCGCCGGCCGCGCCCTGGACGTCATGTCGTACTCCCTCGGCGGAGGCGTCAACAACCCTGGCGCGATCCGGAAGGGCTGGTGCAAGAACGTCGCACTGTACGTGTGGGCGAACCGGGAGCGCCTCGGCGTCGAGTACGTGATCTACGACCAGCTCATCCAGTCGATCAACCCGTCCGGCTACGCCTACGGCAAGTGGACGGCGTACCCGGGGGTTTCGCACGCCAACCACGTGCACATCTCGTTCAAGGCCAGCCCGCCCGCATACAAGCCACCAGCCAAGGCGCCGAAGCTGTCGCTTCCGGCCAGCGAGCGGCATGTGCCGTTCCCTGGCGCGTCGTGGTTCCGGTCCGAGCCGAGCAACTCGGTGGTCACGGCGATGGGCAAACGACTCGTCGCGGAGGGCTGCGGACGGTACAAGTCCGGGCCTGGACCGCAGTGGACGGACGTCGACAAGGCTTCGTACGCGGCGTGGCAGCGCAAGCTCGGATACACCGGAGGAGACGCGAACGGCTGGCCGGGTGAGGCGTCATGGGAGCGGTTGAAGGTGCCGAACCCGAAGTACACGGCGCCATCCAAACCCAAGCCGGACCCCAATCCGGCACCCAAACCTGAGCCGAAGCCAGACCCCGAACCGGAGCCTGATCCGGTGCCGGTGCCAGGAGACGCCATGGGGTTCGGACCCCTCCCCCAGTACTACGTCGAGGGCGACCCGGCCCGCTACGTCGTCCTCTGGACGGGCGCGGTCTGGATCCCGAACCCAGAGATCAGGAACCGGCTCATCGCTCAGGGGATGCTCTCTGGCGAGCAGATCGCGGTCAGCCAGGCGGAACTCGACGCGCTGCTTGCGGGCCGCGACCGCTGATCCACCGGCCCGTCCGTGCGGCCACCCGAACGCACGGACGGACACCACAGCGCCCAATCGGCCGTCCAGCCGGTCGAACGGTCTGACAGCCGGCGGCGCCCACATGCGGTGAACCGATGAGTCGGCGGCCCGGACCCTGCATGGCTCATCGGTTCACCTTCACACCCGACCACTCGCGCGACCGGTCGGCCAGCCGTCCGCACACCAGCGGCCACAGCCGGTGCCTCACCCGCCCGTGTGCCCGGTCGAACCTCCACCCGGCGGCTCGCCGGTCCGAACGCTCGAACGATCGAACGGTCGCACACTCGAACGCTCGCCCGGTCGAACAAACAACCGGACCCCGGACCACTCCCTCACCCACCCAGCCGGCGGCAGGCACGGCCGGCCCCTACACCATGCGCTCCCTCGATCGGCGGAGCGCGTGTACGTTATTCGCCGTGTCGGCTCGAACTGACGCACAAACCGTGGGACAGTCGCCGGCACAACGTCTGGGGAACGCGTTCGAGGGGAGTAGGGGTGCGCATCACATTCGGAGGGTTGAAGGGCGGGATCTCCAAGTCCACGTCCGCCGTACACATAGCGATCGGGCTGGCCGCCCGGGGAGAGCGGGTGCTCCTGGTCGACGCCGACCCGCAAGCCGCGACCGTTCTGGACTGGTCGACGTCTGCCGGTGACTCATGGCCCGACGCGATCGTCGTAGTGCCGTGGCCGGTCTCCGACCTCGCGAAGAAGGTCAGCGCGATCGCGGGCGACTTCGACAGCATCATCATCGACACCGGAGGGGAGTCCGACACGCTCCTCGCCCAAGCGCTGCTGGTCACCGACGAGCTCGTCATCCCGTCAGGCACGACGCTCGCCGAGATCCGGCGGCTGCCTGCGACGTTCCAGCTTGCCGCGAACATCGAACTGATGAAGCAGACGCCGCTGTCGGCACGGATCCTGCTGACCAAGGTCCGGGCCGGGACCCGTTCTTCGGCGGATGCGCGGCAGCTGCTCGAGTCCGAAGGCTTCCCGATCATGGAGGCCGAGATCCCGCTGAGGGAGCGGTACAGCCAGGCGTTCGGGACTGTCCCGCCGAACATCGGCGAATACCGCGCGGCTTTGGACGAGCTCCTCGCCCAGGATGAGGCGGAGGTGCCGGCATGACACCGAAGCGGAAGGCGAGCCCATCGTCGATGCTGCGGATGGGCCTGTCGGGGGCGCCGAGGGCTGCGGCTGTGGTTCCCGCGCCGATCACGGAGGACGAGCCCGCCGCTGTAGAGGCGCCGGAGCCGTCCACTGAGGTCGTTAAGGAAGCACCGGCTGAGCCTGAGCCGCGAGTCGAGCCGGCCGCCACACTGCAGGCCGTCCCAGACCGCCCCGCCGAGCCCGAGCCCGAGGTGAAGCCGGCGAGATCGGAGCCAGCGAAGCGGCGGCCGCGGGCCGGCAAGAAACTCACCCCGAAGGCCGCCCTCCAAGCTGTCCTCGACTCCAGCGACTCTGCGTCGGACTCCCCGCAGGAGTGGGAGAACGCGCCGATACGCCTCCGCCCAGACCTCAAGCGGCGGCTCGACCGCAGGCTCGCAGCCGACCAGAAGGCGCACCGTGACCGGAAGCTCGCGCTAGCGCACTACTACAACGCGGCGTTCCTCCACGTCCCGGACGACGTCGACGCCGTCCTGGCCATGGCGCAAGATCACATCAAGTCGCTCCGCGCGAACGCCACCGCACTCAAGCCAGTCGGGTCGGGCACAAGACTGCACCGCGACGTCGCAGAGAAGATGGGCGACCTGCCTAACGCGCTGAGGGCGGCAGAGTCCGGGCGGCATGGCCTGCTCGTGCACGTACAGTGCCGCGCCATTGAGCAACTACTCGACGCCCTGGACGCGGCTGACGCAGCGGAGGTCGGCGCCGGGCAAGAGGCGGCGCCTGAAGAGTCTGAAAGCGACGTGTAGCCAAAACGCCGCTGCCGGCGTTAGTCCGAACCAAAGGAAACATGATCCACTCGGACTGACGGAGGCGGTTAGGAATGGCAGCGAGGCGACGCGGACCTAGAACCAAGTACGCAGACCCTGCTGATGCGGTCGCTCGGGCGCAGGAGATGACGCCTGCGCAGAAGTTCTGCCTGCTTGTGATGAATGGCCGCCACCCGTTCAAGCCCAAGACGACATGGGTAGACCGTCTCACCGGCCGGACCGTCATGCGTCTGCAGTGTGACTGCGGCAGGGAGCGGACCACCTACTTCGGCGCCGAGCGGCAGCACAAGTACGGCGGCGACAAGACGTATGGGTTCAGTGGCATTGGCGGCCGCGTCGACGAGCACACTCGCGCTGAGCTCGCTGAGGCGGCCCTGCTGGAGACTGTCGAAGCGCTGCCCTATGAGGCCGGGCCAGATGCTGCCCCGACACCGATCAGTAAGGCAAGGCGCCGGCGCAGGTCCAGCTCGAGCAGCAGCAAGCCAAAGCCGCAACAGGCTCGGGCCAAGAAGGCGGCCAACGATGGCTGAGAGGATGCAGACCGACTGCGACCCTCACCTGGCCGAGGGCGAGCAGCATGACGGCGACAGCTACCGGATGAGTCTGGCGGTGCTTCAAGACGGCAAGTGGGTCGATCTGGTTCCGCCGGGATCTATCGTCGACCTCTGCCCCACTGAACGCGGCGTCAGCTTGAAGCGGCCGGTCGACCTGTGGCAGGAGTTCCACCGGCCCGACCAGACCGGAGCCCCTACTACATCGCGGAAGCGAGGCGGCCAGTCGAATGGCCACCCCTGCCGGGTGAGCGGCTGCGGTTACGGCCCGTTCGCCCACCTGTCGTCTAGGCGCAAGCACGAGCGCGACCATCATGGGATAGGGCCCACCACCCCGGTGGAGCAGTCCGCCGCGGATCCTCCCCCACTGCGGGACACCTGGCCGCAGCAGTGCGGGATCAAGGAAGCCGACGGGAGCGTCTGCCGTCAGGTGATCAAGAACCCGCAGGGCATGGGCCGGCACAGGTCGACTAAGCACGGGATCCCGGGGACCTCGCGGCGAGGTTCCTAGCGTTCGACCGTTCGACCGTTCGAGCCATCGTTCGGCCGTTCGAGTGGATCGACGGCGCGACGCAAGCCCTGCTGATCGGCCACCCTTCACGGCGATTCACCCACCCAACCGTGAAGGGGCTCAGCCTGTGTCCGTCATCCTCAACGACACCGCCTCTTGGGGTTTGATCCTCGGCGTGGCGCTGCCTCTGGTCACGTCACTTGTGCAGCGGCCGAGTTGGTCGCCAACTGCGCGGCGGGTCGTGTCGGTCGCTGCGGCCCTTGTCGTCGGGCTGCTGACCACGCTCGCCGGAGGAGACTTCACTCGCGGTGGGACAATGCTTGCGACAATCGCCGCAGTGCTGGTTGCTTCGCAAGCTAGCTATGGGCTGATTTGGAAGCCGACCGGCGTGCCTGCAAGGCTCGAGTCTGCATCGAGCCGCGTCGCAGGGTCTGGTCGGCACCGGGCCAAAGCGGCTGAGACGAGGCCTAACGTGGCCGAACGTGATGATCTTAACCAGCCTTGACACGCGCATGCAGTGCACGTAGTTAGGTGCTAGCACGTATCATCTGTGCTGCTGTAGTGGCCGTGGTGACCGCCAGCAGGTAGGCCAGGGCGGTTGATATGCACCTCATTGTGGTGGGTGCGGCACCTGGTAAGCCGAGTCAGCCGGTCCGAACTTCATCGGGTGCGCCGGGGCTGGGTAGCGGATTCGCTCCCGCGATGATCTGGCCCGCGGAGCCACGGCCACGCAGCCTCAGTCAAGCGGCCAAGTCTTGATCCCGTATTGGATACCACTACCCTTCTAGACTCCATTGAGAGCAGCACGTAGCGCGCACACACTGCCCGCTACTTGATTCAGAGGGCAGAGGAGCGACTGCCGTGGAGCCCCGCATCAACTCAAGAGCCAGCCGGCCCAAGCGGGCCGAGGTGGTGGACCGCGAGAACACTCCAGCGGTCCAAGCGCGGATCACGCAACTCAAAGACTTGCCTGATGACGACTTCATTAGGGCAGTGCGCGACTTCCTTCGCCGCCCTGACGACGATGAGGCAGCGGCGCTCCGCTCTGACGCCATCGTGCAGCGCACCCATTGGGCGATCCTCTACCTGCGCGACAACGTGAGGACAAGCCTCGAACACGAGGCTGAGGGCAGCGACCGCAAGCGAGGCATGGAGCTGCTTCGCAACGCGATTAGGCGCGAGGAGCGCCTGACGCTGCTAAGAGTCAATGGCCTCAGAGCCAAGACTGGCCAGATGCCCATGGCGCCGAACCCACGCGGCCGCGCCATGCGAAGGCTTGCAGCGGAGTATCCAGTCGAGTTCTTGAAGCTGCTGCGCGAGGAGCAGGCACTAGACGATCTGCGTAAGAAGCTGCAGCGGCACCGGTCCAAAGCGCTGAGGTCCAGCTGGGACCGGGGGACGGTTGCAGCGGTGATCGAAGACATGGAGAGTCGCAGGGTCAACCCGCCGACTTGGAGTCAGTTTGAGCGTGCTTTGAAGGACATGAAGCGGTCTGGTCGGAGTAGTTGAACCTGCGCGATTCGAGTCGCACCACGGGCCCTAAATATGTATACTTGCTGTCGACGCGCCGCTAGGTAGAGCGGCAGGCAAGATGCAGTCCGGCAGAGCGACCGGACCACCGCAGACAGGAAGGGCCCCATGCCTAACCCCATCCCCGCGCAGCGCACCACCCGCAAGCCCACCGGCAAGCCGCCATGGCCGTTCGTGATCCTCGCCGGCAAGGAGAAGTCCGGAAAGACCTGGCTTCTCGCAGAGTTCACCGGCGCCTCGTACCTCGGCCGCAAGTTCTGGTTCGAGCTCGGCGAGGACGGCGAGGCAGACCGCTACGGGGCGTTGCCCGAGGCCGACTTCGAGATCGTCGAACACAACGGGTCCTACCGCGACTTGCTCGACGGGCTTCGCTGGGCCGTTGCCCAGCCCCGCGAGACGGGGAAGCCGAACCTGATCATCTTCGACTCCGCGACCATCCTGTGGGACCTGCTGACCGACGAGCAGCAGGCACTGTCGAACCGGCGCGCCAAGTTCCGCGCCTCGAAGGGCCGGGGCCAGTTCGACCCCGACAAGGCCTACACGATCACCAGCGAGCAGTGGAACGCGGCCAAGAAGCGCTGGAAGGACGTCATCGACCTGTTCAAGCGCCACGACGGTCCGGTGGTCGCCACGACCAGGTTCGAGAAGGTCATGGTCGTCGACGACGGCGGGAACCCGACCAAGGACACGCAGTGGAAGGTCAAGGCCGAGAAGAACCTCCCGTATGAGGGCGACGTCATCGTTGAGATGCCGGAGTTCCGGATGGCGTACATCACCGGGGCGAGGTCGGTTCCGCCGATCCCGGACATGAAGCCGGGCGAGCACAAGCACATCCCCGACTTCACCCTCGATGGCCTGATGCGACTCCTCAACGTGGTCGGTGAGGGCCAGACGCAGCCGCGGGCGATCGTCCGACCGAACGCTGCCGCCTACCTCGATGAGTACGACGAGGAGATGCGCCGGGCGGCCGAGGCGGAAGAGGCCCGCGAGAGCTTCGAGAACGCCGAGCCGCGCCCCGCTGCCCCCGCCAATCGCCACCTGCCCGACGCCGCGATCGTGGGGCAAGAGATCAACGCCGCGTACGGGTGGAACGGCGCACCGGACGAGAAGCGGCAGAAGCTCAAGGAGGTCGCCAACCGGTACGGGCGCAGCATCCTGGACCTGACGCCCTACACGTCGCCGCAGGGGGCACAGATGACCGCGTCCGAGGCGGTCGACAAGCTCTTGGCCATTGTCGCCGCGTTGGAGGCCGAAGCTACGAAGCCGGCAGACGCGCAGCCGGAGGAACCTACGCCGGCGGAGAGTGAGCCGGCTGAGTGGCCGGAAGTCGCGAAGCCGCCGACGGACCCGCACCCGGCGAAGGTCGCCGAGGATGCGCGGCAGGAGCGGTACGCCGCGAACAGCCCGAAGGAGAAGCAGCTGGCCCTGCTCGTCGCGGAGCTGGACTTCCAGGCCGAGGTGTTCAAGGAGACGCGCGACACGTGGCTGATGGAGCTGCTCGCGCAGGAGCGGAAGGAGTCGCCGAGGGACATCCCGCTTGAGGCGCTCAAGACGTACATCCGGGAGAAGCGCGCGCTGGTGATCGACGCGCTGCGCGACGCGGGGCGCGCGACGGTCGCTGACCGGTACGCCGGAGAGGGCACCAAGGCGCCGATCAACGTCGCGGCGATGCTGCGCGACGCGGAGGAGGAAGGCGCGCACGAGCCGCAGGCGCAGGCCGCGAACGCCGGATAGTCGGCGCGCACGACAGGCAGGAGAGGGGCGGTCCCAGACGGGGCCGCCCCTCTCTGCGCGCAAAGGTGACGCACTGTGTGCGCGCGGCCGCTTACGATTGCGGTATGCGCACGCTCATTCAGATGCCGCGCGACGTCATGTCCGACCGGGGCTGGCGCGCCGCGCTGGTGCTGTTGTGTGAGCAGTTCAGCCGCGACGCCGAGGTCTGGATGTTCGTGGACGTCGGGGAGCGGATCCGCTGGCGGGAACTTCTCGAGCTGCCGCACCTCACTCCCCACGACCGGGTGATGCTGGCGTACGCCGCCGGCCTGGTCCACCCCGAGGACAGCCCCCGTATCGAAGTGTCTGACCTGGTGACGCTGCCCGACCGTCAACTTCGGTCGGTGCTCGACTCGACCGCGATCTTCCGCGCCCGCTGCCTGCCGATCTGGGATGACGAGCCGGTCCGGCCGGTGCGGCGCGTCGGCTGACGTCAGACATGTCGAAGGGGCCGAACCCGCTTGTGCGGGTCCGACCCCTCGGACGAAAGTTCAGGCAACCAACCTGATGTGGCGACTCTATGCGGCCACGCGCCCCACTGCTGCAGGACACGCCGGCTACGACCCCGTGTCGTCGAGCAGTCGGGTGACCGGCCGGTCGTCGACGTCGTCCCACGGCTCGGCGTGACGCCGCCACCACGCATCCAGCGACTCGGCGGTCCCTCGCGGGTCCTGGTCGTGCAGAAGCCCCACAGCGTGATCACCAAACAACGCGACGTTCATCCGGTCGACCGGCTGACCCTCGGACCACATGCGGGCCGTCTTCTCGTACCGGGCACGGGTCTCCTCGACGGTGAGCGCCAGGGCGTCGGCAACCTGCTCCCAGGTGGCGCCCTCGGCGAGCTCGACCAGCACCGCCCGGTCGAGAGCGGTGAGCGTCGGCATCCGCAGCTCGCGGCGCACCTTCCGGATCAACTCGCCGGGCAGCCGAGGGGACGCGACGTCGACGACCAGGCCGTGGGCGTGGTCGGCGACCTCACGTAGGCCGGTGATGAATGCGAGGCCGGCGCGGGCGGCAGGGTCTGCCTTCTTCACGGTGCTCCGGTGGGTGGGGTTTGCCTGCAGTGTAAGGGCGCCATGTCGGCGGCGCGGGATATGTTGGCGCGCCACCATTCCGCGGTTCAACTTGCGGAAACCAGCCGGTATACATATCTTATGACGTGCGGGAGTAGAGCGAACCCGCAGCGACACCGGAAGCGACCGTAACCAGCAGGCCAGCCCACGACGTTAGGACTGGCAGCTTGCAACGGTGCGCCCTCGGGCCCCGCGCAACCACAAGTACCCCCGGGACGAGCGATCCGGGGCCAGGAAGGACCACAACGCACATGAGCGACCCCAACGCACTCGACCTCAACGAAATCCGCGTACAGCTGGCCTACGTCGCGATCGAGCAGATCCGGCTCGAGGGCGAGCAGAAGAAGTTCGCAGCCCTCCGCGACCAGGTGAACCGCGCCGCCGTGGCGGCGTACAAGCAGTTCGGCAGCAAGTCGTTCGCCGCCACCGACGACGACCTCGGCTCCCTCGGCACGCTCACCGTGAACGAGACCCACGACTCCGCCCGAGTCGTCGACGAGGACGCGTTCAAGGCGTGGGTGGAACGCAAGTACGAGGACGCGGGCGTCGAGTACAAGACGATCGTCCGGCCAGGGTTCGAGAAGGCGCTGATCTCCAGCGCGACGTTGGACACGAAGTCGGGCATGGCCATCGACAAGGACGGGGAGATCATCCCCGGTGTCGAGGTGAAGAAGGGCGGCGACCCGAAGACCCCGTCGCTGAGGTACGCGGACGGTGCGAAGGACCGGATCCGGGAGTTGCTCGCCGCTCGGACGGAGCAGCCGGCTCCGGTGGATCTGACCGCCGATGACACCCGGGACGCTTCGGAGCGGGAGGCCGCGGCGTGATGCGGTACTCATCCTGCATGCGGCGGGCCCGGCGTGTCATGGCCGGATCCTGCCCGGACCGGGTCTACGGTTCCCGGAGACAACTCCAAAATGAAGCGGCGGCGGGAGCGCTGCGAGCGCTGGGAACGCTCAACAGACTCAACCGCCGCCAACCGCCCTCTCGACTTCTCACCATCCCGAGGACGACACCGATGACTGTACCCGCATTGGCGGGGGCAGCGAACCGTCGCACCGCGTCGGACACGCTGCCGCTCCCCGAATCACCGATGTTCAACGCAACTCGCGCGCTCGACGCTGCGCTGAGCCACGACATCCCCGCTGCGGCCTACCGCGTGTACGCCGCGATGGTCCTCCGGATGCCCCCGGACGGCTGGTACTCCCTTGCCGAGATCGGCACGGAGGTGGGGTCGACGGCCAACAAGGTCCGCCGCCTGGTCGGTGAGCTAGCCAGGGTCGGTCTCCTCCGGAAGCGGAACGTGGTCGTCCGCAACCAGAACGGCCAGCCGAGCATCCGCTACCGCTACGCCCTCGCATGGGAGGTGGCGGTATGAGCACCTTCGAGGAACAGGACGAGGTTTTCATCGAGAAGCCGGAGGGCTTCGAGCAGATCCCGCAGAGCCTCTACCTCGACACCACGGTCAGCGACGGCGAGCTCCGCATGTACATCGTGATTTCGCACTTCGGCGGCCGCCAAGACCGGGCCATGCCAGGGAGGAAGACCCTGGCCAAGGCGATTGGGAAGGGCCCCGGCACCGTCGACGCCCGGCTCAACGGACTCGTCAAAGCCGGCTGGCTGCTGATCACTCCTCGGTGGAGAGACGGCGGCAAAGGCCAGACCTCCAACTCGTACCAGCTCCTATGGCATCCGATCCGGGAGGCGGACGACCCGCGACTCCTGAAGCACAAGCTCGCCGTGACGAAGTTCGAGCAGCAGATGGCGGCCGCGCGGAAGCGGAATGAGGGGCAGAAGACGGACGAGCCGGCAGGCGAGCCGAAGAAGACTCCGAGGCTCGTCCGGACCGCCTCGTGGCGACCCGTCTCAGAAAATCGAGAGGGGGGGTCCTCTCAGGATCCTGACACGGGGGGGTATCAGAAAACTGACAGGGGGCCCTCTCAGGAAAACCAGGACGGGGGGGTCTCAGAAAATCGAGAGGGGCCGTCTCAGGATTCCGAGACCCTATATCCACACCAAGGAGACCCAGACCTAGATAGATCCAAAGGTTCCGACTCCTCACTTCGTTCGGAGTCGGCCGGCGACGAGTCGGACGAGTCGGATGCTCTCTTCGGACCGGGGCTCAAGGCGGTCCCGGACCAGCCCAAGGCTGAGCCGGAGCCCGGCTCTGAGGAGTGGGTCAAGAAGCGCGCCACCGAAGGGGCGACCTGGTGGCACAACGAGTGCAAGAAGCGCGGCATCAAGATCATGGTCCGTGGCTCGTCGAGGCCGTTCGTCGCTCTCCGGGACAACGTGCTCAAGCCCGCATTCCGGGCCGGGTACGACGCGAAGCTGATCGCGGCCGCGTTGGAGCGGATCCAGGAGCCGCTGCCGGCGTGGAAGCACTTCGAGCGTGTCTGCCAGGAGATGGACGGAAAGCTGCAGCCCCGCTATGGCAGCGGCAGCCGCGGGACGTCGAACCTGCATGTCGATTCGCCCGAGGCGGTCGACACGAAGATCAAGTGGGCGTGACCCGATGGGCCCGGCCCAGCCCAACCCTGACCTCGGGGGCGACCCCGCCCCCGAGGCTCGCGACAAGAGCGAACGCGAGGACACCACAGTGACAGCAACCGAGACCGAGACCACCGAGCAGCGCGCGCCCGATGCTCGCACCGACGAACGGCCACTCCCGCCGATCGCCGACCCGCTGCCGGCGCGCGAGCCGCGCATGCTGGATGTGCGCGACTTCCTGACGCGCGCGCAGCAGCTCACGCCGGAAGCGCGCGCAGCGATCAAGCGCGCACTCGACAACCCGGACGCGGTCGATGCGGAGATCGACGCGCTCGACGCGCGCGCAATGGCGAGCCGTGACGCGGAGGCCCGCGCGAAGCGCTGGGAGCAGTACACGCGCATGCGGGACGCGCAGCGAACCGACTTCGCGGATTCGTCGTACGCGCGCCTCTACAAGCAGCAGCGTCCGGAAATCGTCGCGCACTGGTGGGAGCGCGGCGAGCTCGGCGACGCCGATGAGGACGGCGCCGATGAGCAAAAGTACGCGACCCTACTGCTCGCTGGCCCGTCTGGTCACGGGAAGACCGACGCAGGTCACGCGATCACGAACGAGGTCGCGGCCGCGGACCGGGACGCGCGCATCGGGACGCCCCCGGTGGTCGTGCGCGTCTGGTCGGTCGTCGACCTGCTGCGCATGCTCGCACCGCCGGACGCGCACGTACGGTACGACGAGGTGCGCTCGGCGGCGCGCGACCGCGCACTCCACGAGGCGAAGACGTGCGACCTGCTGCTTCTGGACGACCTGGGCAAGGAGCGCGAATCGGAGTGGGTGCGCGCGGTCCTGTTCGAGATCCTCGACGCGCGCGCGTCGAACAAGGCGCGCGGCCGGCGCACGGTCATCACGCTCAACTACGACGAGAACGACCCGACGCGCGCGCAGGAGGGGACTGGCGACCTGGGCGCGTTCCTCTCCAAGCGGTACGGCTCGGCGGTGTTCTCCCGGATCAAGGACGCCGCGATCCCGGTCAAGATCCAGGGCAAGGAGTTGAGGCAGATGGGGTCGTGGAACCCGATCTGACTCCGTAGACGCCGGCCCGACTTCCCCGTCCGGGGCCGGGTATCAGGAAGTAGCCCCACTGCTCAACGACGCGCGGTGGGGCTTCTTCTTTGCCATCGTCTGACAGCTAGCAGCATGTTGCATGTTGCATCCGCGCCGGATCCGTCGTAACCTCTCCTTGACTGCAACACCCGGGTATCGAGCGAGCCCGGCAGAACCACCGAAATCGGAGCAGCCCCGATGGCCCTCCATCTGCCGAGCTCGCCCACCCGGAATCCGACGGGATGGGAGACCCCCAAGGCATGGGCAAGGTCCAAGACCTCACGCTGTGGTACCGCGACAAGCGAGGCTTCGAGCACGGTCCGGTCCGAGTGACCGTCGACCCGACCAACGACGTCGCCCTCCGCGCGTTCCTGATCGACATGATCAAGGAACACGACCGGTACACCCATGACAAAGCGGTCAAAGAGATCGCAAACCACACCATGGACGTCTGCCCCCGCGGCTCCCGGACGCCCATCCGCAAGTTCCAGGCGGCGGAGTAGACCATGGCTGGCCGCCGTCGCAAACGCGCTGATGAGGACGGGGTTCTACCCCCGGAGACCTGGGTTCGGCGCGCCAACCGCCGCCGCGCCGCGGTCGACGTCGATCTCGTCACCGCCCGCGCCGGAGAACCGGTCGAACGCGTCACCGTCGCCGCGGACTTCGTACGCGGACTCATCGTCAAGGCAACCCGACACAACCGAGCCGAGGCCACCGCCGCGGCCGCCGAAGCCGAACGCGTCCTCCTGCAGGTCGGGGAGCAGCTGAGCAAGGCAGTCATCCAGACGAGAAGGAGCAGCCGATGAGCACGGCACAGGCCGTCGAACTCGACGACCAGGACAGCGACCAGCCTGTTCTGTCTGTGGTCCCGGGCAGCACCGTCGGGATCGGTCGTCCGATCGGACAGTCCGATGGTGGGTCTGTCTCCGATGCCTCGCCAACGCGGGGAACGCGCGCCCGCGCGCGAAGGGTAAGCGATCGGACCGATGGAGAGGCGGATGATCAGCCTCTCCCGCGTCGTGTCGTGTCCTGGTTCAAGGCGCACGTGACGCCTCCGGACTTCATCCGGAAGCCGCAGCCGTCGATGCTCCAGCTCCTCAACAAGGCCCGCTGGGGGGAGCAGAACCCGGTCACCGGATTCGGGCGGGTCGTCAGCGTCGCCCTCTACGGGGTGCTCTGGCCGTACGGCGTGATCCTCCGCTACCTGACCTGGGTGTTCGAGAACCCCTCTCGACTCCTCGTCCACTTCGCACTCGCGTGGCTTGCCCACCGCACCCCGTACCTCGGAAACGTCCTCGACGTAGTCGTCGCGGTCATCGCAATCCCCATCAAGTGGCTCATCTCACTCCTCTAAGGAAGGAACCGACACAGCCATGACACTCGGAGTCGCGGCGATCGCGGCCATCGCACTTGTGCTGTCCGCCATCGCCAACTGGAAAAACAAGTGGCAGAAGTGGATCCTGCCGCTCGACCTGATCGCGGGTCTCGGCCTGGCCGGGGGCATCGGAAGCGCCCTCAACCAGGCCGCTGGGGCGGTCGTGGACGCGGGCACGTCGGCGACGTCGATGATCCTCGGCGTCGGGGTGCCCGTAGTCATCGCGATCGCGCTGGGCGTGATCATCTACTTCGACATGAGGGACGGGGATCCGTCGTACCTGACGCAGGGGATGACCCTGGTCTACCCGTCCGTCTGCACGATCACTGGCGGGTTCTTCGCGGTGCTGGTCAGCTTCGGCATCGCCGGCCTCGCGATGATCGCGACCTTTGTCGGCGCTCTCCTCTCCTCGTTCGGGTGATCTGAATGACAGGTCTGGAACCGTTCATCTTCGCCGCGCTTGTCGCGACGATCGCAGCCGGGAAGGGATGGTCGGACATCCCGTTCATGCTCCGCGGCAAGACCCCTCCGTCGCATGAGTACCGGATGCAGGCGTTGCGCCAGAAGGAGCAGGCGGCAGGGCGGCGGGAGGCCGCCCGGCAGGCCAGGCGGGACAAGCCCCGCCCGGTCCGGGACTACTTCCGCGCCCTGGTCGACCACTCCGTCACCACCGCGCACCAGAGGCGGCTGACGAAGTGGGATGCGATCGACCCGGTCAAGGCCGACCGGTACCGCAAGAAGATGGCCGACCGCGCCGAGAAGCTCCGCGCCCAGCACGCCGCGAAAGAAGCCGGCGAGAAGGTCGGCCTCGGCAAGCGGCTCACCGACAACAAGGCCAAGGCGAAGGACTGGCTCGAGCGGAACAAGTTCATCGCCGAACGCGTCCCCGCGGCCGCCGGCACGGCGGTCGTAACCACCGATGACGACGACAAGGACCGGGCCAAGACCACGCCCCCCGAGTCGGCGCCTGAGCAGCCCACCGACGAAACGCCGGAGGGCAGCAACGACACCCCATCCGACAAGGCGGGAGAGAGCGAACCCGCCCCCGAGAAGGAGACCGGCGACAAGCCCGCCGCCTCCGAGGGCGACGCCGACCAGATGGCGACCGTCCACCCCATCCGCAACGAACAGAAAGAGAGCGCCAAAGTGGCTGTATCCGAAGTGGTCACTCTCGACGACGCCATCCAACTCGTCGAAGAGTGGAAGGAAGCGTGCGCGACCGGCACGACCAACCTCGAGTCCGCCGTCGCCAGCCTGCAGCAGGCGAAGGTCGGGCCTGGCTGCATCCAGGCGTTCGCGGAGGCGGCGGAAGGGCTCGAAAACCTCGTCGCCACGTTCGAGAACGCGCGGGAGAAGCTCCAGGACTCGGTCCAGGTCGCCGACCAGTACGACGCCAGCCCCGACGCTGGCGAAGGGGACTTCGTCCGCAACCGCGGATAGTCCCAGCCAACGGGCGGGGCACAACGGAGTGCCCCGCCCACCGTACGAGACACAGGAAGGACACGCCCGGCCATGTGGAAGCAGAAGAAGCCCCCGACCCGGCCGCAGTCAGCGCCGCCAAAGGGTGGCCTGCTCCCCGGCAGCCGTCGTGACCGCGAGCTGCAGGTCATGGCCGAGACAGCTGCCGCTACCGCGCTCCGGGTCGCGCAGCAGAAGGAGCGTGTCGAGGTAGAGCCGGCCGACGACGGCGGAAGCAGCCTCTGGCGGATGCGTCGCCAGCTCCGCCCGGTCTACGTCGGCGCCGGTGTCTGGGGACTCGGGTTTCTCCTCACCTGGGCGTTGCCGAAGGTGGCCGGAACCGCCTGGATGACTGACCCGGGCGTGTTCGTCGCCACGGGCACCGTCGGCGTGGTCGCCCTCCTCGTCGCGTACAAGCTGACCGTGAGGGCGTGGCGTACGCACGTGATGGCCGGAATCGTGACAGCCGTCGCCTGGCTCACCTACGTCATCACCAACGGCGGCAGCAATGCCACCGCGGACTTCGTGCTGGCGGCAGGCACCGTCGCCTGCTCTGCCCGCTGGTGGCAGCACGTGCGCACCGGCTACCCGATCTGCCCGCCGTCAAAGCCGCGGCCGATCATCAAGACCGCCGGCCCCGTCCGCCCGGACCGGGAGGACGTCATGGGCAACTGGTACGCCTACCTCTACAACCAGTCCCAGCCGATGGCGAAGGCCGAGCTCATCCCGCTCGGAGTGAACGAGACGGAGGAGTCGGTCTCGGAGTCGTACCTGATCGACGGCGTTCCCGGCGTCCACTCTGTGGAGGACGCCAACAGCAAGACCAAGTCGATCGCATCCGGCCTGCGCCGCACTATCCAGGACATCATCCTCGAGCCTGCCGGCGACGAGGACTCGTCGAACATCAAGCTGACCGTGGTCAAGAAGTCCCCGATCAAGGTGACGCAGGACTTCACCGAGGCGGGCTGGATCCAGGAGGGCAAGTACGCCTGGGTGTCGATGGCTCGGTACGCCGACGGTTTGGGAACCGTCAAGGTGCCGGTCCTCGCGCCGAACTCTGCCCGGCACATCACCCTGTTCGGTGGCCAGGGATCCGGGAAGTCCGGCATCCTCAACCAGCTGTGCGTCAGCATCTCGTCTGGGGTCCCGACCATCCGGTGGTACCTCGACGGGCAGGAGGGCGCGTCGTCGCCGCAGCTGCTCAGGCACTCCGACTGGGCGCCGACCGGCAAGGACCGGGGCAAGCTGATGCTGCGCGCCCTCAAGAAGGAGTTCCGGCGCCGCGAGCGGTACCTCAAGCGGTCCAAGCGGTCCGGCATCACGCCGAGCGAGGCGATGCCGCTGCTCCTCCTTGTCATCGACGAGTGCCACGAAATCTGGAACCGGCACATCCTGTCGGACAAGGAGATCAAGGAGTGGGGGAACCTCGTCCGGAAGGCGCGGAAACTCGCGGCCACGTTCATCGCCGCGACCCAGCACCCCAGCCTGGACTCGTTCGCCGGCTCCGACACCATCCGGTCGCTGATGCAGCAGTACACGACCCTCGTTCTGCGCACGACGTCCGGCCCGGCCAAGAACATTCTGCGGATCGCGATGAACCCGAAGGACCTGCCGGCACTGCCGGGTTACGGGTTCATCGAGTCAGGCGAGCCGGGCACGCGGCAGGCCCCGTTCCGCGCGTTCTTCCTGGACGACGAGCCGCCCGAGGACGGCGGGGAGTCGATCGCCGACCAGTGGTTCCTGAAGTTCCCAACCCGTTCGCTGCCGGACCACGCGGCCGCCGCGATCGGCCGCGAGTACGTCGACCGCAAGAAGATCGCGGCGGAGGAGTGGGAGCGTCTCCAGGACGAGAGCCACGACTTCGACGACTACGACGACGATGACGGGGACGACCTCGACGAGGACGACGAGGACTTCGAGCCGGCAACCATCTCCAGCATCGGCCCGCCGAAATTCCCGGGGCCGGTCAAGGTGCGCGTCCCGGACGGCCTGACCGACTCACAGGCCGCGATCTACAGGGCTGTCCTGATCGGCGCCACAAAGGGCGCGGCGATCATGAAGAAGGCTGGCCTGTCCAAGGGGCAGACGTACAACCTGCTCGGCCAGCTCGTCGACGCCGGCCACCTCGTCAAGCACGACGGCGAGTACCGCACCGCGGCGAGCCTCGCCGAAATCGCCGCGCTCGACCTCGGCGGAGGGATCACCGTCGGCGACTTCGCCGAAGGCTTGGCCGAGCAGGCAGCGAGCCGCACCACATAGACCCGCCTCCCACCAACCGGCTTCGAGCGAGGCCGGAAACCGCACAGGAAGGAACGACAGCACCATGACCGCAATCACCGAAACCAAGATCAGCAAGGCCGACCAGGGCCTCTTCGTCGTGGCCATGCTCGTCGGCATCGTCTTCGGCGGGATGCTCGCCGCCGGGGCGGAAGACGCGATGTCACGCCTCTTCGGCGGCATGGTCGCAGGCGCCTGCATCGTCATGGCCGGCGCCGACATCCGGAACGCGCTCCGGCAGCGCCTCGCCAACCGGGAGCAGTAGCCGCCGCACGACCATGACGGGGCGCGGTCCACCAGGGCCGCGCCCCCGTCTCAGGAGGGAGGGAACGCCGATGCTCAGGTCACTGCCGACAGGCGAGGCGCACACCGCACCTGGCAGCATGCAGCGCACTACGCTGATCCACATGCCGCAGGAGAAGTCGCCGCAGGAGACGATCAACGCCGCCGCCCAGTCAGCCCGAAAGGTCCAGGAGCTGCACGCCGCCTACCAGGCTGAGATGCGCGCCCGGCGGAACCTGGTGCGCGAGGCGTTCAAGGCGAACCCCGACATGCCGATCACCAAGCTCGCCCAGGCCGTCGGAATGTCCCTCTCCCGCGTCCGCCAACTCTGCGACGACCTGATCGCCGACCGGCAGTCCCCACCGCGCACCGACTGACCCAAACTCTTGCTACAGGTGCTGACGAGCGACAGCACTCGACCACGAGAAACGGAGAACCGCAATGAAGAAGGGTACGAGCCTCTCGGATCTGCGCATGGAGATGGTTGCGCAGGTCGGCGCCTTCGGCGCGCTCGTGATCGTCGCGGCATCCTTCATCTACTCGTTCTGGAACATCAAGTGGGTAGCTGAGCAGCTTGGCCCGGCGGAACCGCCACCGGGAACTGCCTGGCTGCCGTTCCTATTTCCGTTCATCATCGACGTGCCTGCACTCGTGGCGTCGATTCTGATCGTCGCCCTGCACGGGAAGGCGCGCATCCACCGGATCTACGCCTGGGTAGTGCTGGTCGTCTTCATTACCGCCTCGTGGGTGTGCAATGGGGTGCACGCGGTGACGTACTCGCAGATCATCGTTCGCGCGGAAGGGGAGTGGTGGTCGTACGCCCTGGTTGTGCTGATCGCAGGCTTCCCGCCGATCGGCGTGGTTCTCGGAATGCACATGTGGGCATACGCGCTGAGGCACTCCCAGGCTGCGGAAGCGCCGGTGCCAGCAAGCACGGCCAAGAAGCGCAGCCGAGCGACGAAGACCGCCGACGTCAAGCCGGCCGTCGTCGAGCTGCCCAAGGGTGACGCGGAGACCGCCGACGAGACCGAGGTGCCGGCCCCGCGCTCCGATGATCAGGCCCGTGTCCTTGCCCGCTGCGCCGAGATCCTCGCCGCGAACCCGGGCGAGAAGCCGGTTGCGGCGGACATTCACCGCGAGCTCGGTCTGACCTGCAACCGGGCCACGAGCCGGCGTTGGGTGCAGGCAGCCTGGGACAAGCACTCCGCCGAGCGCTCGGAGGAGTCCGCAGCCGCCTGACACAACCGCACAGCGAAGGCCCCGGCCATTGCGGTCGGGGCCTTCGTCGTGTCCTATGCGGCGGAGTGTGTGGTGTGGCTGGACGCCGTGCCGTAGCCGGTATACCATTTCGCTTGGGGTCCGACGAGCGACGGACACACCACAAGACGAACGGGAAGGTTCCCCCGATGCAGCCCACCGCCGAGCAGCTAGCAGTCGACGTCGTCGACTCGGCAGACACGTACTGACGCACCCTGGTGGGGTCGGCTCCGGCCGGCCCCACCACCACGGCGGTAGAGCGACCGCCAGCCAGCCACCAAACACAACGAGAAAGACGACTCGCCAATGACCGAGCTCGCCCTCCCCGCACAGGAGCCGAAGATCGCCGCGCTCATGGCCGGCGTCGACTTCACCACCTACCCCCGCGACCCGTGGAACGACCCAACCGAAGCGCAACCGACGTGCGCCGGAGACCCCGAGGAGTGGTTTCCCGAGAAGGGCCAGTCCACCAAGGTCGCCAAGAGGTTCTGCGGCGACTGCCCCTTCCGCGCCGACTGCCTGCTCACCGCCCTCGTCGGCGAGGAGAGGCACGGCGTTTGGGGTGGGGCATCGGAGCGTGAACGCCGCGTCATCGGCAAGATCCCGCACGTTCAAGCAGCGGTGAAGGTGCTGAAGGAGAAGGCGCCGCCGAAGCGACGCCGCCGCGCCAGCCCGTCCCGGTTGTTGCAGGCAGTCGCCTGATGACGGACACCTTCGCCGACGTGGCCATCCCGACACCCGCACAGTGGACGCACATCATCGAAATGTGGCAGGACCTGTGCGCCAAAGCCGGCGTGCATCCGCTGCCGCCCGTCACGTTCACCAGCGCGGACAAGGCGGGCATCTTCGAGGATCGCAACGGCAGGGCAACGTTGGAGGTCCACCCCGATCTGACGGACGACCCGCCCGCCGTCCAACGCTGGATCCTCGCCCACGAACTGGCTCACTACATGCGGCGAGATCACGTGAGACCGCCACTCGAGTCCGTCGTGGCGGCCGCGGCGTCGCCGATGCTTTGGGCGTTCAGCATCTTCGCGTTCGTTCTGTTCGAGCGGTACAGCCTCGCCATGTGGGTGATGGTCGCGACCCTGGCTGGGCTCGTCTGCTCCACCGCCACCCTGGCGGCACTCCGGGCCGCCGACCGTCGCGCCGAGTACGCAGCAGACAACTACGCCGTGGCCCTGTTCACCCACGCCGAGTTTGAAGAGGCGGCTGACTGGATCGCCGAGAACTGGCCCGACCCGATCATCACCGGCCCGTGGGCCACGCACCCGAAGTGGTCCCGCCGTCTCCACGCCATGCGGGAGGCCGCCCGATGATGTGGCGTACGCACGCCGCGACCGGCCTCGCCGCAGGCGCCGGGCTGCTGCTGGTCATGCCGATCCACGGGCCCGTCAACCAACTCGCGTGGGTCGCAGCCTGCGGCGGGGCGGCACTGATCCCGGACTGGGACCACCACAAGTCGTCGGTGACCATCATGTGGGGGCCGATCTCCCGGGCCGTCCACCTGGTGGTGAACACCGTGTTCCGTGGCCACCGCGGCGGCACCCACGACTGGCTGATCGCCCCGCCACTGTTCGCGCTACTGGCGTGGCTGGCGTCGCTGCACCCGGCCGCTTCCGGTGTCGCCGTTGCCATCGCCGTTGGTGCCACGCTGCGGGCACTGTCGTTCGTCATCCCCGGCCCCAGCGAGAAGTCGTGGCCGATCAACCTCGCCGCCTCGGCCGCCGCCGGCTGGTACGTCTCCGAGAACGCCGTCCAGCTGTAGTGGCTGCCCATCGCGTTCGGCCTCGGCGTCCTCGCACACATCCTCGGCGACGCCCCAACCAAGTCAGGGGTGCCGAAGCCGCTCACATGGATCGACGGGCAGGACGACGGCGAGGACTACAAGGGTGGCCCGATCACAACCAACGCCTGGTACGAGAACGCGCTGATTTTCCCCGGCCTGCTGCTGCTCACAGCCGGGGCCCTGTACTACACCGTTCCTGACGTCCGAGCGAACGTCGACACCGCCATCGCCTTCATAGGAGCACTGACAGCATGAGCACCAAGATCGAATGGACCGACACCACGTGGAATCCGACCACCGGCTGCGATCGCATCTCGGATGGCTGCGACAACTGCTACGCCCTTACCCTGGCCAAGCGCCTCAAGGGCATGGGCTCCGCGAAGTACCAGAACGATGGTGACCCGCGCACATCCGGACCCGGCTTCGGCCTCACCATCCACCCCGACACGCTCAACGACCCCTACACATGGAAGAAGCCACGAACGGTCTTCGTGAACTCCATGAGTGACCTGTTCCATGCCCGAGTGCCGTTCGACTTCATCCGTCAGGTGTTTGACGTCATGGAGGCCACGCCGCAGCACACGTATCAGATCCTCACCAAGCGGCCAAGTCGCCTACCCAGGCTCGCGGGCAAGCTGCCCTGGCCGTCGAACGTGTGGATGGGAACATCGGTCGAGAACCAGCAGGAAGCCGTCCGGCGTATCCGAGACCTCTTCTCCGCCCCCGCAGCGGTGCATTTCCTGTCCTGTGAACCGCTCCTCGGCCCGGTCGACCTGGCATCCGCGGCATGTCGCGGCGATGAGCGTGGCCACGGACTTACTGCCTCTGCCGTCCACGCGGGCGGCTGCTGCGCTGCTGCCGTCCGTCGCCTCGACTGGGTCATTGTCGGCGGGGAGTCCGGTCTCAAGGCACGGCCGATGCACCCCGACTGGGCACGCTCACTCCGCGACCAGTGCCAAGCCGCCGACGTGCCGTTCTTCTTCAAGCAGTACGGGTCCTGGGCGCCGGTCGGGCCAGATGAGAAGGGCTGCTTCCGGCATGGCGACAGGGAGATCCGCCGCGACGGCTACTGCTGGCCGATCACCGAACCTCACGGCGCCGAGGACGGCACCGAGGTCACGATCCGCCGTGTCGGCAAGAAGGCAGCCGGTCGGCTCCTCGACGGCCGCGAGCACAACGACATGCCCAACCACCAGAAAGTGAGCCAACCAGCATGAGCTACCCCCACTACAGGACCCAATGCGCCGAACACCACCAGCTGGTGCGCGACTTCGGCGGCGACCGCCCCCGCATCGTCGTCCTGTGCGGCTCCACCCGCTTCTACGACGAGTTCCAGCAGGCGAACTACGACCTCACGATGGCCGGCAAAATCGTCCTGTCGGTCGGCTTCTACCCGCATGCGAAGGCCAAGCACGGGCACGGCGAGGGAGTCGGCCACGACTCCGCCGAGAAGGTTGCGCTCGACGAGCTGCACATGCGGAAGATTGACCTTGCCGACGAGGTCCTCGTGCTGAATGTCGGCGGCTACATCGGGGAATCCACCCGCCGCGAGGTCGCCTACGCGGAGCAGGCCGGGAAGCCGATCAGGTTCCTGGTGCACGAGGACGACCAGGACCAGGCGCGCGCCGAGCAGGACATCGAGTCCGCGATCGACGAGGGCCGCCATGCCAGCGAAGCGTACGAGATGCACCGCCAGCCCGCCGAGTGGTTCGGGGAGGCTCCGTACTGATGGCGTACGCGCCGAGGCCATGGGTGCGCCGGTCGGTCGACCGGCGCCGCCTCGCTGCCTGGATGCCGTACGAAGGCGGCTCCAACCGAAAGTGGATCCTCGAAACACTCGGGAAGCGAGTCCAGCCCGAGTGGAACAAGCCCGAGGAGTGCTGGGACGTCGCCCGACCCCATCTGCGCACCCTCGTCACCGCCATGGCGAACCGGTTCGGGGAGATCGACCTGTACCTCGAGTTCTCCAAGAAGGAGCGGTGCGACGTCCGCTGCAAGAACGCCCGCCTTGACGACTGCGAGTGCTCCTGCCTCGGCCAGAACCACAAGGGCGCCGGATACATGAAGCGCTGGATCCGCGTCGGGAACAACGGCCTGGTCGCCCCCGCCGGCCGCGAGATCGTCCACCTCAAAGTCCGAAGGAGCAAAGCCGCATGAACCATGACCGAGCGACCGGCGTGGTCGTCCCCGAGCGTCAACGCTGCATCTGCGACGGCAACGTCTGCGCCGACCACTGCCGCGCCTGCAACCACTCCGGGCGTGACCTGGAGGAACCCTGCATCGCCGACCCAGACTGGCAACCCGACAACGACGACCAACCCCTCCGAGAGGGGATCAGCGCACGACAGTAACCACCATCCATCCGGTACGTTCCTCGCCGGGTCAGCGGCCGCGCATCCGCTGGCCCGGCGTTCGCGTTCTGTTCGGCCGGCAGAAGCGAACGCTGTGAAGGCCAGGTCCCGATGGCCTGGTGGCATGCCCCGTACGGACGGGGCGCGTGGTTCGACTCCACGATCCGTTGAGGGATTTGGCCTTCACACCGCGCCACACTCGGTATACAGTTTCTCCAGAACGACCCCGCATCGAGCGAAGCGGGGAGACCACCCACACGATCGGAGCCCCCGATGTCCAGCACGTCTGTCCTCATCCCCGCCTTCTGCGAAGGCAAGGCCAGCTTCCCGACCCGCGCCGCCGCCCAACCCACCGTCAACCAGCGCCGCTCCACGATGCGCCGCGGACGGTTCGAGGCGGTCGCGTGCCCGATGGGCAACCACTTCCACGTCGAGCGCGTCTCGACTCAGCGCCTCCGGCGCCGCAACCTCGCCCGCCAGCACCGCGCCGCCAAGCTCAAGGCCGCGTGACCACCATGGCAACCACATGGGTCCGCGTCGCCGTCCGAGTCGTTGACCGCGCCACCCGCGAAGTGGTGGAGCGCATCGACCTGACCGGCCTCACACACAGCGCGATCGAAGCCGTCGAGGCCCGCCTCTTCAGGCTCAACCTGATCCGGCTCCACACGATCGACGTGTACCGGATCGCCCGCCCCGGCATCGACGACAACGCATGCCAGGTCGACAACGCCGGCCACGCCGTCAACCCAGACCAGCAAGAGGTGAAAGCAGCATGAACGACGCCAGTCTCGGAGCACTCATCCTCGTCGGCCTGTTCGTCGCGGGGCCGGTCCTCTTCATTACCGGTGCGAGTGGAGTCATCACCGAGGTCTCCGACCGGTGGGACGGCGCCTCGCGTGCCGAGCGTCAAGAGAGGGAACTGGCCCGGTTCGCCCTGAAGGCCGTCACCTTCTTCCTCGCCTGCGGCCTCATCTGCCTGCTTGGCGGCGGATGGTGGACCCTGGTCGGTGTTGGAATTATTGGCCTCACTCTCGGCGGCGGTCTGGCGTTCCTCCGGCACCAGGACGCGAGGATGGTCAGGCGATGAGCGCCAAGTATGTGCGCGACACCTACAAGGTTCCGGCCCGCCGTGGCGGCCGTGTCCGCTACACCGGCGACAAGGACGGGCCGAAGCTCGCCACGATCGTCAGCTTCCCCGGACCGCACCTCGGGCTGAGGTTCGACGGCGAGACGCGAACCATCTCAGCGCACCCGACGTGGGAGATCGAGTACCTCCCGCCGGCCACGAGGGAGAAGTGACTATGGGCCGCGTCCGCGAGTGGTTCCAGGACAAGGTGCTGCAGGCCGACCCGGACATGCTCCCCTCCAAGCCGGCCGCGGATGAGCCGACGGGGGAGAAGCTGCGGAAGGTGGCCGACCACGTGAGAGGTGGCCGACGTCCCCGCTACAGCGACCGCAACAAGAGGTGGAACCGCAACCGGCGCCGCTTCGCCACCAGGGGCATGACCCTCGGTGAACTCAACGACGAGTTGAAGCGCCATCGCGGCCGGTCGAAGCGAACCCAGGTCGTCATCGACACCGGACGCGGCCACCCGATGCCCCTGTACGAGGTCCGGTACGACGGCGACTGCATCATCCTCACCCCCGACAGATGATCACAGGAAGAGAAGACCGATGATCGACCTACTCCCAGCCTTCGCCGGATCCGACGTAGCAGCCTTGGTCCTGGCCCTGATGGCAGCCATGTTCTGGCACCTGCTCCGCGGCTCCGTCCGTGGCCCCGCCCGGCTACTGCTTGTACTCGGCTGGTCCGGCGTGATCGCGACCGTCATGTTCGGCTGGTGGCCCTTCATCGTCCTCGGCTCATTGCTCGCCCTGGTCGGTGCCGCCGAGGTCACCGGCCGCGTCCGCGCCGCCCGGGCCCGCCGCAGGGAGGCCGCTCGTGCAGCCGCTGTCGCGGAGATCGCAGCCCGGGCCCGCTGGGTCGCCGACGCCGAGCACGACGACACGGTGACGGGCCGCGCCGTCATTCCGCTCGGTTGGAACCCCGACCACTGCGACCGCTGCCGGCTGGTCGCCCAGGACAACAACAGGGAGGAGGTGAGACAACGGTGAAGACCAAGCCCCCGAACGACATCCAGAACTTCAAACCGGAGTGCTGGAACTGGGACGAGATCGAGCTGCTGAAGAAGGGCAAGTGTCCGTGGATGACCGAGTACGGCAACCCCGGAGCGGCCAAGTTCTGCAAGAAGAAGCTCAACCGCGGCGAGACATACTGCAAGCCCCACCTGCGGGACGCTCGCGAGAACGGCTGGACCGGGTGATTCCCAGGCCATCCGACTGAACCGACGGCGTATCGAGCGACACGCCCACCACCACCACCACAGAAAGAGAGACCCGGCAGCATGCCTACTCCTCCGGAAGCACTCGAAGCGCCAACCCCCGAAGCGAAGATCGAGAAGGCCCTCAAGATCGCAGGCGAGTACGCCTACATCGACGGCAGCCACCACAAGACGTGGACGATCGACCAGATGGTGCGAGCCCTCACCGGCTGCCCGCTGGTGACCGAGACCGCGAGGGACTACCAGGGCAAGGAGTACAGCTACACGGCCCAGGGCGAGTCAGAGGATTACCGCCACTTCATCGCCACGGACGACGAGGACGACTCACCGTGGGACGAGGGCATCGCCCCATAGACCAGACAAGCTGAGGGAGGCGTACTACCCTCACCTGACGCGCAACATCCAAGGGCGCCCGAGCGAGGCCACCGCCAGCAGGCGGAAGGCCACCGGGCGCCCTTCGCATCCGCGGACGCAAACCAGGCGGCGGCCGTACCGTCCCCGCCGTGACAACCCCACTGCCACGCAGGCTGGCGTACGTGCCCCTCGGCGCCGTACGCCCCGCCGCACGGAACCCCAAGCAGCACAACCGGGCCGGCATCCTCGCGTCGATCGAGCGGTTCGCCCTCGGCGAGGTTCCCCTCGTGGATGACCGCACCGGCCGCCTGGTCGCCGGCCACGGCCGAATCGAAGCGCTCGTCACGATGCGGGAAGAAGGGCAGCGCCCGCCCGAAGGTGTGGTCGTCGACGACGACGGGGAGTGGCTCGTCCCCGTCATCCGGGGCTGGTCATCCCGCACCGACACCGACGCCGAGGCGTACACGGTGGCGTCGAACCACTTGTCCGAGTCTGGCGGCTGGTACCAGCGCGGCCTGGCCGAGCTCGTCGAGGACATCGCCACCGAGGACCCCGGGCTGCTCGACGCGATCGGGTTCACCGCCGACGACATCGACCAGCTGCTCCGCCGCACCGACACCGACCCGGACGGCGGGACACCGCAGGCGCCGGGACAGGACGCGCCGCCCGCGGAGGAGCCCCACCAGGACGACGTCGACGGGCCGACCGCTGTCGCCTGCCCCGGCTGCGGCACCGTCATCCCTCTGCGCGTGTGACGCTATCCCCGCCGGATTCGTACCCTTCGATGTCATGGGACGACGCCGCAGACCCCGCAAGCCAGGCCGCCCCACCCTCCTCAACCCGGAGGTGGAGAGGCGACTCGTCGACGCTGTCCGGCTCGGCGCACCCGTGGCCGTCGCCTCGGCGCACGCCGGCATCAGTGAGCAGAGCTTCTACAACTGGATGAACGCCGGCCGTGAGGAGATCGAGGCACGCGACGCCGGGGAGCCCCCTAACCCGGACCACGAGCCGCACATGCGGCTGTGGGAACGCATCATCGACGCCCGCGCCGCCGCGACGATCCGTAACGTCGGCCAGTTGCAGAAGGCGGCGGCCGGCGGCTACGTGACGGAGGAGACGACCCGAAAGTTTCGCGACCCGGAAACCGGGCGAATCATCACTGAGACGACGACGAAGAGGGCACCGGTTGACTGGCGCGCCGCCGCGTGGTGGCTCGAGCGGCAGCAGCGCAGCCACTTCGGCAAAGGTGTCGACCAGGTGGAGTTGACCGGCGCGAACGGCGGCCCGCTACAGGTGGAGGCAACTGTCGATGTCCAGGCACTCACCCAACGTTTGCAGGCACACCTTGCAACCGCCCAGCCTGTCGGCGAGTTGTCGTCAGGGCGCGCCGACTGAGGTGGTGACCGGAAAGCCGTTGCAGCGGTGTAACAGCCACACCGTAGGGTTGCGGGAGGGCAAGCCACCCGCGTCACAAGGACGCCCGAACGATGAAGCAGGGAATGCCAGAAATCAGTGACGCGGGGTTACGCCGGGTTGTGTCGTCGACGGCCGCTGCCGCCATTCCGTTCGCCGTCTTGGCCGTCTGGTCGCTGCTGTGGACGGTGGCTGCCGCCTTCGGCATCGTGCAGGCGCGCTCCATCCTGGTGCCGGTCGGTTTCACGGTCATCCTGGCCGCTGCCGCCGCGACGTTCGGCGCGTTATGGCGGATGATGGTCGGCCTGGAGAACCCCCCCGACACGGAGCCGAACAGACCCAAGCGGCAGTGAGCAGGTATACAATTACCGGCGAGCGAACAACCACACTGTCTGAAGGGACATGCCTCGCATGGCAGGCGACACCGTAATCACAGTCGTTGGCAACCTGACCAACGATCCCGAACTTCGATTCACCCCGTCTGGCGCAGGCGTCGCCAACTTCACCGTCGCGTCCACCCCGCGCAGCTTCGACAAGCAGGCAAACGAGTGGAAGGACGGCGAGACGCTGTTCCTGCGCTGCAACGTGTGGCGGCAGGCCGCGGAGAACGTCGCCGAATCCCTGCAGAAGGGGACTCGGGTCATCGTGCAGGGCCGGCTGAAGCAGCGGTCGTACGAGACCAAGGAGGGCGAGAAGCGCACCGTCTACGAGCTTGAGGTCGACGAGGTCGGCCCGAGCCTCCGCAGCGCCACGGTGAAGGTCAACAAGACCACCCGCGACCAAGGCGGCTTCGGCAACCAGGGCGGCCCGGCGCAGGACGACCCGTGGGCGACACCCGCGCGCCAGCCCGCACGGTCCGGAGCCGGCGAGCCACCGCCGTTCTGACTCGACGGCCAGCCACCAGCGAGGGGGACACAGGAAACTGTGGCCCCCTCGTTCTCATTTCGAGTCAAGTGTCGGACCGACCGTCGCTTTCACCGTCACATCGGGCAGCGGCGTGATGTCGACCACGATGGGTCCGCCGCCATCCTCGACGGTCGGAGCCGGATCGGGCAGCCGCGGCACCCGGGGATCCGGGACTGGCAGGTCCTCCGTCGTCGGATCCGGGTCAGGTGTGGGCGACGGTGACGGGGACCGCTCCGGTGTGGGCGCCGGCCGCGGCTCCTCGCTGGACGTATCGGGTGGCGGCTTGGGTTCCCCAGGCGGCGGGTCCGCCTCTGTGTCCTCCAGGATCATGGACATCCCCTGACGTTGAGGAAGCGACGCGGACGAAGGGTCATCATCCGCCTCCACTCCCAGAGTCCCGAGCATCAACCCACCGATGGCAGTGGGGAGCGCCACCAGGTCCCAGGTGGCTGCCGGCGATGCGTACCGGCCCGAGGGTGGTGGAGGAGCCATCGACCGGTTCGACCCAGACCTGAGCACCATCTGGTAGGTCGCGAGCTTCGACCGATCGTTACCCCACAGGACGAACCGGCCCTCCACGACGGCCGACGGGGTCAACTCCCGGTGCGCGGGCTCACTGGACCACTGCCGGGCCGCGCTCGCCGACCTGAACACCTTCACACCCACAAACTCCTTGCCGTACGTGAAGGTGAACGACATCCACCTGCTCCCGATGAACGCCTCGGACAGCATCACCGCACCTTCCCAGTCGGTGCAGCGGGCGCGCAGCTCCCCGATCGGTTCGCAGGACATCTCACCCTGCCGGGCGAACGCCGCGAACTGATCCCCGAGGTACGGCGACTCCATCGGATTGGCCGCCTGCCATGCCCCGATCTGACCGAGCGCGAGACCGATCGTGGCGAGCAGTGCGGCGGCCGCGCCTACCGCTGCCTGGCGTCGCCACGCACGGGTCGGCAGCTGCCCTGGCGGCTCGCTGACAGGCTCGAGGTCGGCGGCAAGGTCGACGTCCGGCGCGTCAGGCAGGTGTGCCCGCACGAGGGCGCGCACCCTGTCGGTCCGTACTTCCGGCAGGAACCGTCGGGCGGCGTCGACGGCGCTGGCGTACGACTGGTTGGGTGACAGGACCAGGACGGGGCCGATCTCGTCGTCGTCGACCCAGACGGCGTCCACGCCAAGGTCCTCGATCATCACCCGGGGCAGCGCTTCGCCCCCGTTCGGCGTGCTCTCGGTCACCCGCGAGGCTGCCGCTCGGACCGTCGGCGGCGGACCATCTCGACCGCGCGGGCAGCAATTGTCAGGGCCTGGTCCTCGCTGATCTCTTCGATGTTCGCGATACGGACCTTCCCCCCGTCCACGGAAACCTCGTGGACGAGATCACCGGAACGCTCCTGCTGTCCCGCGGCCGGGGGAGAAGGCGTGGTGGAGTGTTGGAGCTCCCGCAGAATCCTGGCGCGGATCCGGGCGCGGGCCTCTTCTGACTGGTGGACGGCGGGAGCGAGCGCGTGCGCTGCCTGCCGGCACCCTTCGATGGTTGGGTCGGTGACGGGCGTGGTGGGATCGTTCATCGCTTGGTCTAGGCGGTCCGATCGTCGTCTCGGCTTTGGCATGGTTACCTCACCCCGTTGCGCGTGACTGCTTGGCCACGACCGTCTTAACGTCGCGGACTCGGGTTCGGTCACCCGACCGGTCCACCTCATCGTCGAGGACTTCCCTGAGCGTCCGGAGACCGCGGAACGCGAGTTGCTTCACCGCCCCTGGTGACTTCGAGAGGTACGCGGCTGTCTCCGCGACGCTGAGCCCTACCCAGAAGCGGAGCACGAGGACCTCTCTCTGCCGGTCTGGGAGGTGCCGCAGAAGGTTGGCGGCGTCGCGGGCTACCTCCGCCCGTCGTGCCGCTTCCTCCGGGCCGTCTCCTGGCGCGACCTGGCCGAGGGCCATCATGTCGCCGGTGAGGTTCTCCCGGCGTCGGGACGTCCTTCGCCAGTGGTCGGCGATGATGCGGGAGGCGATCCGGCAGAGCCATGCGGAGAAGCCTGCGCCGATGCGCTCGTAGCTGGCGATGTTGCGTGTGACGCGGAGCCAGACGTCGCCGGCTATGTCGTCGGCTGCTGCATGGTCCCCAGTTTTCGAGAACGCGAGGCGGAAGACCTTGTCGGCGTGGATGTCGTAAAGGTGTCCGAGTGCTTCTCCCGATCCTTCGGCGGCTTCGGCAGCGAGCTGCTCGATCGCGTCTGCGTTCCCAGATGGTGGTGCGGCTGGTTCCCCAGGGTTCGGCAGGGTCATGGCTTGCCCCCCAGTCGTACGGTTTGCCTGATAAGTGACGTTCCGTCCTATCACCGCTACACCTCGCGTGACTACCCCCCGCAAGCCGGCGTTTCCCGCGAACGCGAACCCGTGGCCGTTGCCGGCCATCCAGGGTGTGCCTGCTTGACGATCGGATACTACGATCATGGACGCTTCGTCCGAACGAAGTGGAAACAGGGCAGTAGTCGGTATACGATTAGGGGACTTGGAAAGCCCCGCCGGGTAGAGCGACCCGGCCACCACAAAGGACCGTGCGATGCCACGTGCACAGAAAGACCCGTCCCACCCCGACTTCCCCCACGGCACAGACCGCGGCTACTGGCGCGGCTGCAAAGCCGGGTCGCCCTGCCCGACGACCCCGACGTGCGCGAACGCACACGCCCGCGCCGTGAAGAAGGCGAAGTGGCGAGCCGCAGGGATCCTCCCACCCAGCGCCGCGTCCAGGGTTGACGCGCAGTCAGCCCGAGACCACATCGCCAGACTGCTGACCTACAAAGGGGCCAGCGAAGAAGCGATCGCACGAGCCGCCGGGCTGCCGTCCGTCACGCTGAACCAGATCCGCAATCGCGGCGCGAAGAAGCTCTGGCGCCGCACATCGGAAGCGATCCTCGCCGTCACTCCAGCAGCCGTCGCAGCGGAGGTCCGGCTGACCCCATCCGCGCCGTACGCGACGAAGCTGCGCGCCCTCGGCGTCCTCGGCTACTCGGTGCGCTGGTGCTCCCAGCGAAGCGGTGTCAACGCCAGCGAAGTCGCACTCGGCCGCCGACCCACCATCACCCCCCGCGTCCGGCAGGCCCTGGACGCCCTGTTCGACGAGATCAGCGACCGCCCAGCCACCCCGGCTGACGGCATCCCACAGCCGATCATCGACCGCACCATCCGCGAAGCCCGCGCGGCCGGGTACCACCCGCCCGCCTGCTACGACGACGACGGCGAACTCATCCTCCGCGCCATCCCCGGCCACCCCTGGTCGCTGTTCGACGAGCAGGCCGCCCGCAAGCTCGAGACGCTCCGGTCGTACCTGACGGGTTTCCGCACGATCGCCCAGGCAGCCGAGGACGCAGGCGTCACGGAGAAGGAGGTGCAGCGCGTGGCGAAGGCGGCCGGCATCGCCGGCCTCGAAGGCAAACCCCGCCGCGCCGCCACTGCAGCCGTACTCGACGTCATCCACGACGCCGACGACGGGCACCTGGACATCGTGCACGCCGCGCTGAAGCTCGGCCTGCTGAGCCCCCACGCCACCACGGCGCCGAAGGACCACCCCGGGATCGAGGCGTACTACGCCGAATTGCGCGAGCAGAAGAAGCCCCACGACGGCGAGGAGGCAGCGTGACCCCAACCCTGCACGGTAGACGGGGCAGAGCCATCCCAACCCCGGTCACACGGCTCCTCGTCATCCTGCCGTCCGACCAGCCCGTCACCGTCGCCAAGGCGGCGATCCTCGCCCACCGCGCCGGGATGGAGGTCGACGACCGAGACGGCGTCCCGTACGTCGGACCCCGCCCGGTCGGCGCGATGCTCCGCACACTCCGCCGCAACGGCTGGGTGACCGTCCGCCGACGCGGCGACGTCGCCGTCTACCTGCGCACCCCGGCAGGGGAGGACGCCGCGAAGTCCGTCGACGAGACGTAACCAACGCCACGCCCGTAGCGTTGTGAATCGGCGCGGGCCCAAGCACCCCGGGTCCCGCAGCTCGGCCCATCCCCCGTGGGCAGCCTGATAGGTGAGGGCGCCCGTCTCAACTCCCCGAGACGGGCGCCCTCACTGTGTCTGGAACCCGGCTGTTCCACTTGCCGAACCGCAGCAAGCGGTATACATTTCTCGGGACAGGTCTCGACAGAGCGAACGAGACGTAAAACGCACACACGAGCGAGTGTGCGAGCCACAAACCACAACAGAAGGCGGCACCCGGTGACCACCATTCTCCGCGACGAACTACACCGCGACTCCCGCGGAACCGTCCATGCCGTGTACGACGACAACGGAGCCCGCATCGGCTCGATCGTCCGGCAGGACGCCCGCCCCCACACCCCGTTCGGGCCGATGCCGGAACGCTGGTACGTGTCCGACGCCGGCAACGGTGTCCGCGTCAGCTCCGCCACCGGCTACGACTCGGCAGACGCCGCGATCACCGCGATCCGCAACACCCGGGACACCTCGCCAGCGCTGGCGCGAACCGAGTCCGGCCTGACACGACGCGACGAGACCGTCCTCATCATCGAACGGACCCGGTTCGTCCAGCCGGGCGCGAAGCAGCAGGCAATCGTCGAGGCCGGCTTCACCCCGCACGGCTACGCCCGCCGCCTGGCGTACCTCATCAACGAGCCCGACCCCGACGACGCCGAAGAGGTCGCGCTCGCCCACGCCGTCGAAGCGTTCGACCCGCTCCTCGTGAAGCGGCTCCGCCGCCTCCGCGACCGGCACACCCGTGCCGGTGCCCGCTCCGCCTGACCCCGCAACCCCACCGCACCCACCACACCCGGAGTGAACCCCGTGACTGCCGCATCCCTGCCTGAGGCGCCCGACGTTGGTCGGGCCCTGGCCGCCCTGTACGACCTGGCCGACGTCCTCCGCGCCCGCCGACCCTCCGTGACCGCTGTCCGCTTCGGCACCAGCTACGTCCCCATCTCCGACCTGGACGAGGCCGCCGTCATGTTCGCCGCGTTCGGGTTCCGCCCGGCACCGGTCACGGTGCATGTCACGGACGAGGACACGATGCGCGCCGCCGCCGCCGCTGTCGGCGCCGCTGTGCTGCCGCACTTCGCAGTCGCGGCCCCCGCCGGCATACCCATCCTGATCCAATGCGTGACCAACCCCCCACCCAAAGACGTTAGTCAGGGCAGGAACACCGCACCCACCACACAGTGGATTTTGCGGGCGGTGCCCACGTCGAGCGAGCGTGGGCCCGCCCGCACCACCACACCGGACGGAGACGACCGGTGAGCACCATTACCACCCCCGTCCGAGGTCGGGCCACCAAGCGGCACTCGCTCATGCAGTGGGTCGACGAGCTGACAATGTTCGACGAGTTCGCCGGAGCCGGCGGCAGCAGCCAAGGCGCCGCCCGCGTCCCCGGGATTCACCTGGTGTTCGCCGCGAACCACAACAAGTGGGCCATCGCCAGCCACCAGGCCAACTTCCCCGACGTCGACCACTTCGACCAGAACGTCCAGGACACCGACATCACCCGGTTCCCGTACGCCGCCTTCTTCTGGGCGTCACCGGCCTGCCCGGAGTGGACCGACGCGAAGGGCAAGAAGCGCACCTTCGACAAGTCGAACCAGACGACCATCTTCGACGGCGAACCAGTCTCAGCCGAGGACCAGCGGGCGATGCGGTCCCGGGCCCTCATGGAGGAGGTCCCGCGCTACCTGCGGCACTGGGTCGGCCGCGGCCGCCCCGTCCTCGCCGGGGTCGTGGAGAACGTCATCCAGTGCCGCCAGTGGGACGAGTGGAAACGGTGGATCGACGACTTCCACTCCATGGGCTACGAGACCCGCGTCATCGCCTTCAACTCCATGCACGCCACCGCGCCGAAGTCGAAGCGTGCCCCGCAGTCCCGCGACCGGCTGTACGTCGCGTACTGGAGGAAAGAGCTCGCGCGCAAGCCCGACTGGAACAAGTGGCTCCGCCCCCGCGCGTACTGCCCGACCTGCGACGACACCGTCAACGCGATGCAGGTGTTCAAGAACCCCAAGAACGACATGGGCCGGTACCGCACCCAGTACGTCTACCGGTGCCCGAGGGTGACGTGCCGGCACCAGGTCGTCGAGCCGGGCGTCGAGGCGGCACTCGCGGCGATCGACTGGTCCATCCCCGCCGAGACGATCGGCGCGCGGGCAGAGCGGGGAGACCCGCTAGCGGCGAACACCGTCGGCAGGGTCAACGCCGGCATCGTGAAGTACGCCGGGCCGATCACGGCGGAGGTCGCCGGCAACACGTTCGAGCGGCGGCCGGGCGTCCGCACGTGGCCGATCACCTCGCCGATCACGACACAGACCACGACACGGACAAAGGCCATCGCCTTCCCACCGCTCCTGGTGCCCAACGAGGGCCGGGACGGCAAGCTCGCGCGTCCCGCGACGCTGCCCGCTCGCACGATGACGACCAGGCGGGAGACCGGACTCGCGTTCCTACCGTTCGTCGACACCGCCCGCAACCACGCCGACGGAACCGCCATCACCGAACCCGTCGCGACCGTCTCCGCCGGGGGCAACCACCACTTCCTGTGCTCGCCCCCCATCGGCGCCATGGTCCTGCGCAACAACGGATCCAAAGGCGACGGGTCGGAGCACTGCACCCCGGTCACCGAGGAGTTCCGCACCATGACGACCAAGGGACACCAGTCCCTTGCCGTCTGGCAGCACCTGCTCGTGCCGTACTACAGCAACGGCCAGGCGTACCCGGCCACGGACCCGTTCGGCGCCCTGTCGACCCGCGACCGGTACGCCCTGGCGTCCGCGACGCTCGACATCGACATCAACGACGTCCTTTACCGAATGCTCGAACCGCACGAGATCGGCGCGGCGATGGCGTTCGCGGAGGACTACATCATTCTCGGCACGTCGAAGGCCATCAAGACGATGCAGTACGGCAACGCCGTCACCCCGCCCGTCGCGGAGATCATCGTCTCCGCCCTTTGCGAAGCGATCACGCAGCAGGATTACGAGCTGGCCGCATGACCCGGAAGGACGACGGAACTATGAAGCCAGACGGCGCGCCGCCTTACCCCGAGTACGAGCAGCTGCTCGCCGAAGCGCGCAGCCGAGACACTGGGTTCGTTGACCCTGCCCGGTTGCGCGACGTGGAGCAGCTCGTGTGGCGGCGTGGCTACGACTGGTGCTGCTCCGTCCTTGGCAAGGCGCCCGACCGCCGGACGTGGCGCGAGTCCCTGCTCCTTCTGGCCGCCGATCGGGCCAACATCGACCCGCCGCTCCCCGCGGCGATCGTGGAGGCCCGCGAGGAGCGCGCGCGGTGGGAGGCGGAGGTCGAGGCCCGCCGGAACGCCGTCCTCGAGCGCGATGCCGCCCGGTGGGCCGAGGCACGCACCGGCTGCACCGTCGACCTCGAAGTGCGCCCCAACACGAAGGGACGCCGGTACGGCACCGGGTATGCCGTCGGCGCCCTGTGCCACGCCGTACCCGTCACCAACGCCCTGTCAGGAAGCGCACGGAGGCCGCGCCTCCACCGCGCCGGCCGGCCGCTGTGCGAGACCCCCAACAAGGCCCGCCCGGTCGTCTTGGGCGAGCCGACCGACCAGCCGGCGACCTGCGTCGCCTGCCTCAACCGAACCCCACACATCCGACCGGAGGAGCAAGACCGATGACAGTCGAAGAAACCCGGCTCGCGGCGATCGAGACCATCGCCCGCGCCCTGGAACACGAGAAGACCCTGGAACGGCCGGAGTGTCCCGGCTGCGGCGAAGGATGCGCCGGGCACTCCGAGGAGGAGGAGTGCTCCGAGTGCATGGGCCCGTGGCCCTGCTCGAAGGCCGTGAAGGTGCTTGACGTCCTGGAGGCATTCGGCCTGACCGTCACGACCGCGGCCCTGTACGAGAGCCTGCTCGCCGAGAACGCCCTGCTGCGGCGGCCGATGGCCAAGTACACCCAGGCCGGCGACCTGGAGCCCGGCTGGATACCAGCAGACGCCGGCCGGTTGCACGAGTTGGAGGCCGTCGAGACCGAAGCCGACCATCTGAGGAAGCAGGTCCGGGCTGTCCGTGCATTCGCCGCAGAGCACGAGATGGGGGCCCTCCGCTGGGCGGAGCCGCTGCCCGTCCCGGCGTGGATCCCGCAGCTTCGCCAGGTCGTCGACGGCGACCACCAGGCGGAGGCGTGCACCGGCATCTCGGCCGAATGGTGCCCCAACCACGGCACCTGCCGCTGCCCGGAGGACGAGCACGGGAACCGACCTGCGCTCGACCACCCGGATTGCCCCCTACACGCACCCGAGAGCGCCCACGGAGAAGCCCCGCCCGTCGAGCCCGCGGACGAGTTGGAGCGGCTCCGGCACGACTCGGCGATGTGGGAGGGCGCGTGCCAGAACGCCCGCGCCACGATCGCCCGCGTCCGCGAGTTGTCCGACCAATGGTCCAAGGAGGCCAACGACGGCGATCTCGGATGGCGGCTGACCCTGCAGGAACTCAACGGCCGACTGGCCGAAGCCCTCGACGACACGATCGGACAGGAGGACACCCCGGTATGACCACGACCGAGAAGGCGCCGAAGCTCCGCGCGTGGGACGACGACATCGGCGTTAGCGTCGCCGGCACCTCGGATCCGGCAAAGGCCGCCGAGTTCCTGAACAGATGGCACGCCTGGGACGAGTGCTGCATGCTCAGCAAGGGCGACCAGTGCGACTTCGCCGACCAGGCCACGTACGCGGGCATCGACCCAACGAAGCGGCACCGGGTCCGCTGGTACCGCATGGTTCCCGGCTGCCCTGCCTGGTGCGGCGAGGGCCACCGCAGCCACATCCACGACGCCAAGCCGCACGCACGCGGGGCATTCCCCGTCGTCGAGTGGTTCCACGGCACGAGATGAGAGCCCTCACCGTACGGCAGCCGTGGGCATGGGCGATCATCCACGGCGGCAAAAGCATCGAGAACCGGCGCACCCTGTGGCGCTACCGCGGCCAGCTCGCGATCCACGCAGGCGTCGCGAAGTCAGCCGCAGGCATGCGGGACGAACACGTCCGCGCGGCATGGTCGGGTAAACACGGACCCGAAGTTGACCCGCTCTCGGACCTCGCGCTCGGCGCGATCGTCGGCGTCGTCGACCTGGTCGACATCCACCGTGACGCCGACTGCTGTCGGCCGTGGGGCATGTCGGCGTACGACGGCGCGGGAGGTGTCACGCATCTGGTGCTGGAGAACCCGCGCCCGGTCGAGCCGATCCTGTGCACCGGCAGCCTTGGGCTGTGGCGACCTGACGACGAACTACTCACACGATTGGAGGCAGCGTCATGAGCGCCCCCGCAGGATTGGACCAAGCGTTGCACTCCGGACGCCGTGAGTCGGCTGTCGCGTACAACGACGACGGCTGGCTGTGCCTGGACTGCGATCTGTCCGGCACCGCACTGGCCGCACCGCTCGCCAAGGTCGGCGCGATCGAGCACGTCCGAAGGAAGCACCGGAGGCAGACACTCGAGCTGCGACCGGTCGCCGTGGACGGCGCCAAAGACGAGGCGGTGACGGGCTGATGGCTTCCGAGGCGTTGGACCACGTGCTACGCCCTCCGCTGCCGTGGCGGAAAGAGTCGTTGACCGAGTGCGGCTTGGATCCCGCGAGTTTCCAGACCATCACCCGCGACGAGTTCATCGCGAAGGTGAAGGACCTGGGGCAGAAGCGGTCCGCGATGACGACGTGCATGACCTGTTGGGACACGGCACGGCGCTGGCCGACCTGGGAGCAGGACCCACCGCGCCGGCTGTCCCGAGAGGTCAAGTGGGGTGGCCATGGTGACGACCAGTTCACGCGCGAGCTGTACGCCATCACCGCGTTGATCGAGGCCCACAGGGAAGAGTTCGACGACTATCTCGCGGGCCTGGAGACGACGGTGAGCCTGCAGGAGCGGCGTCGGGAGAGGCGTGCCCGGTGAATCCGGCGGTTCGGTAGACGTGCGTACGACGGTCGTATACGATCGTCGTACAAGTTCAGGTCGTACGCACGAAAGGCAACCATGAACCCCGAGCGAATCCAGTTCCGCACAGGCGACCCCCTCGCCGCCAAACTCGCCGAACGCACCCCCGCTGACGCGAAGCCCGACCTGATCGCCCGCCGCGACCTCGAACGCTTCTACGGACTGCTCGCCGCCGAGCTGCGCACCCTCAAGCTCACCGATGCCGAGGCGTACGTCATCGTCGACGCACTCAACGGCACCTACCTCGACGACCTCACCACCGCCCTCTACGTGCACAGCGAGATCGCCGAAGCCGTCCGCATCGACGACCTGGACAAGAAGCACGGCGTCCCAGACCGCGACACGTTCCTCAAGCGCATCGCCGCCTGGACACCCGCGCAGCGGTTCGCCGTCGCCGACGCCGTGCAGCGCTGGTGGATCGGAGGCGAGTGGGGCGGCACCGACCTGGACAACTTCCGCCGCGTCGGACTCGTCCGCGACGAAGCCATCCCCGCCACAGCCGACAACTGAACCCCAAGAAGCGACCCGGGCAGAGCGACCCGGCAACCACGAGAAAGGAAGGCCCAACCGTGGCCACCACCTACACCGCGACCCGCCTCGACGGACCGCGCGGAGAGATCCGCTTCCGCAGCATCGACGCCCTGGTCCGCAAGCTGGGCGGACGCTCCTACGACATCGAGCACGACCCCCGCTTCGACCCGCCGAACCGGACCCTGATGGTCCTCCGCAAGGACAGGCACGGGACCCACGTCCTGGCCCGCGTCATCGTCCCGGCCGAAGCTGTCAAGGCAGGAGAGTAGCCATGTCGAAGACGTACTACGAAACCGCAAAGGGCCTGAAGATCTCCAAGGCCGAGGCAAAGCGGGTCATCATGGTCGTGCACGGCATGACCAAGGCGGACTGGAAGCTGTTCAAGAAGGAGCGCGGTAACCACGCCACCTACGACGCACAGAAGGTCCTGGACTGGCTGGGCTACTGACCGGCACCGCTTGACCGGAAAACGTACACCGATTAGCGTCTGATTCTGACCCGGGTAGAGCGACCCGACACCACGAGAACAAGGAGCGTTTCCCGTGCTGCACACCATTTACGGCCGAGTGACCCGCGCCACCATCGAAACCCGCAGCGTCCGACTCACAGTGGAAGTGCCCGACGGCGCCGACGCTGCCGACGTCGCCGCAGCCCAACTCGACGCGGCACTCGGACGGAACTGGGACGGCATCGGAGGGGCCAGCCTCGCGCTCCCAAGCGTCGAGCACGGCAACCACTCCCTCGTGTCGCTGCTGCCCGTCGACCAGCCGTGCGACACCTGCGCCGGCCGCCGCTGGGTCCGCGCACACCCCGGCTCCGACGACCAGGCCGTCCCATCCGGCCCGGTCGAGAACCGCTTCTGGGTCCGCCCCTGCGACTGCGCCGAAGGCGTCCTGGACCCGTTCGCGGCCGGTCACCTCGCGGGGGAGGACACCGGATACCCCGTCCTCCCCGCCCCCGCCTGGCCCGGCGACCAGCTCCGCCCGTACCTCGCCGACGTGCCAGCCGGATGGCTCCACGACGGCGGCGGCATCCTCGCCACACTCGAACTGCCCGCCACGACCACCCCCGACCCGGCGCCGGCCGACGAGCCGGTGCTACTCGCTGCCCGCCACCCCGAACGCGGAAAGGTCCATGCCTTCGCGTACAGCGGCGACCGGTCCCTCTGCGGCGTCGACCGCGCCGACACTTGGGAGACGGTTGGCGAGTTCGACCCCGCCGGAGACCTCGGCGACCCGTGCCACAACTGCAGCCGGTTCGCCTCCGAACCCGTCGACGCCTGACCTGCACCACCCGAGCAGCACCCCCGGCACGAGCGAGCCGGGGAACCACCACAAGAGACAGGGGAAATCCCGCCCATGAACGACTACCCAGAGATCGCCGAGCGGTTCGCCCGCGAGACGGCCAAGCATGAGATGACCGTCCTGCACGACGACGGCCTGTACCGCCACCTGCGGTTCGCCGACCCCGCCAACATGTTCTATGGCTTCGACCTCATCACCCTGCCCGGGACACTCATCGCAAGGTTCAGCGGCGAGGCGTACGTGTTCTCCCGGGAGCCGGACATGTTCGAGTTCTTCCGCCACCAGCGCGGCTACACCGCCGACATCAACCCCGGCTACTGGGCACAGAAGCTCAGCGGCGGACACGACAGCGCCATGCGCTACGACCACGAGATATTCGAGCGCAAGGTCAAGGAGTACGTCGCGGACGACATCCGATGCGGCAACGCCCCCCGCGGCATCAGCCGTGTCATCAAGGAGTTCCTCGCCGAAGCCCCCAGCACATGGGAGGGCGGCGCCCGGGAGGCGCTGGAAGGCTTCGCCTACTACGTCGACGAGGACGACCGGTACGACTACAACAAGCAACCCGACTACATGTTCCACGACACATGGGAGTGGAACCTGCGCGACTACCACTGGGCGTTCCTGTGGACGTGCCACGCCATCGTCTGGGGCATCGCCAAGTACGACGAGGCCAAAGCCGCCGCCAGCACTCCAGAGAAGTTCACCGAGGCCGACCGGCTGCAGCGCGATCTCGACGACGCGCTCGCCGCCGAGATCGAACTACTCGGCAAGGTCGCCGCAGCCCGCAAACTCGCCGAGGTCCTGTTCCATCGCGACGCCCCAGGTGATGACGACATCGCCACATCGCTGACCGCAGTGCTCGACGGCAAGGTCACGATCGCCGAGATCGGCGCCCACCTCGACCGCATGCGCGCGCGGGAGAGGGCGACAGCCTGATGACAACCACCATGACCAACAGAGACGACGTCCGCCAGCGCGACCGGCTCGCGGCCGACCTCGAGCTGATGCTCTGTACGCACGTCTGGGATCAGATGGGCCCCATCCGCCTCGGCGGGGAGCCGTTCGACGTCCTCTGCTCCGACGAGGGGCCCGACGGTTTCGACGACGACACGGTCCTCCTGCGCCGCAGGTCCGACGGCGCCGTCTTCGTGGCCGACATCGAGGTCACCCTCAGCCCCGTCAGTGTCCCGGAAGGATCCACCCGCCAATGACCACCAAGACAGACGCATCCGTCGGCGAGTTCGTCCTCATCAGGACCGGCGTAGACAACCGCGGCGAGCCCGTGACAGTGATGGGGGAGAGAGTCGCCCGCGGGATCGTCCTCGTGCCGCACGTCGACACCGACTGCCGACTCAACGGCCAGTGGGACCTGATCCACGAGCAGAGCTGCCGCCCGTTCACACAGTGGCCAGTCGAGGACGTGCAGGATCTGCGTGACCTGGCGGCATCGCTCGCGTCGGCAGGTGACTGGACTGTGCCGTTTGAGGACGTGCCTGCACAGACTCGGCAGGCAGCCACATCCGCGCTGACCGCGTTCTTCGTGGACAGGGGGCGGTTGGCCAGCGACGGCGGACTGCCGTTCCACCCAGAGGGCGACCGCTGCACGACCTGCGCAACCGACTTCGAGCTCGAGGAGGCACTCGCCGGCCGTGCCCACGCGACGATCCACTGGCAGTCGCGTTGCCCGATCAGTGACCCGTCAACCCCGGAAGGATCCACCCGCCCATGACCACCACAACCGCTGAGCGCCTCCTCGCAGTCGAGGTGCCGCTGCAGTCAGGATCAGTCGCAGTGCAAGCCGAGCGCCTACTGCCGGGCATTGCCCTGCAGCCGCAGGTACGCGGGGTCAAGTCGGAACGGTTCGACGGGCACCTGTTCACCGGCCTATGGCATCTGGTGCATATCCCCAGCGGGCGCCTACTCACGCACACAGCCGTCCCCAAGCCGACCGATCTGCGGCACGTGGCGTCGTCCCTGGCTGCCGCTGGACTCAACTGGGATGTCCCCATGGAGGAGATCACCGAGAAGCACCGGCAGACGGTCGTCGACGCGCTGCGGCCGATGTACCGGCGAGTGTTGGCAGACCTGCCCGACGAGGGGAGACCCGTCGACGTCGACCCGTTCGGCGTCGTCATCTACGACGCAGGCGGCGACGACTGGTAAGCCGTCAACCACACAGTCTGCATGACCCCGGGAGAGCGACCGGGGAAGGCGCCACACACCGAAGGAGCACACCCCTGATGGAATGCACGACCACGCCACGGCGGGTCCAACGCACCCGCCGGAGAGGCGAGCCGGGAATGCCACCCGGGGCTAAGTACATCGGACGCGGCTCCCGCCACGGCAACCGGTTCAAGGTCGGCGAACCTCTCCCATGGCCGTACAGCGCCCGGTTCGATGAGCCGGTCCTGATCGCCGACCGTCAGATGGCGGTCCTCTGGTACGCGCTCGACCTGAAAGCGACCGTCGGCGCGCTCTACTTGGCGTGCCGCGACCTAGCTGGCCACGACCTCGCCTGCTGGTGCGCTGAGGGCGACCTCTGCCACGGTGACGTCCTCCTGCCGGTGACCAACGCACCGGAGGACAGCGCCGAGCAGATGCTCGACATCGTGATCAGCGTCCTGGCGTACGGGAGGGAGTTCCCGTATGGGCCTGCGTGACGAGCTGCTCGCCGAAGTGGGCGAGCAGTTCACGATCCCGACTGCGCAGCGGCTCGCGCACGACACACTCGGCCCGACAATCGCCGCACGAATCCAGTGGGACGCGGACGGGAACGGCACCCTCACCGATGGGCAAACCACGCTGACGCTGCGGTGCGATGACGAGGTTGAGGAGCCGATGCTCCTCGTCGGTGTCCCGTGCCCGTACGAGCCCGACTGCCGGGGCCCGGCGTGGGACCGGTTGTCGAGCGTCCGCGACCTGGTCGACGTCATCGACCGGGGCTCGTGCGACGACCCGCTGTGCGACGTGCACGACGAGGGATGGTGACAAGCAAGCACCGGATGTTCGCCCCGCACTGTGGATTGGTGCGGGGCGTACGTGTTTTGTGGGGCACTCAGGCAGACAGGTAATCGTATACCTGCTATTGTCTGGTTTGTCGGGCAGAGCGACCCGACCACCAACCCACACAGAAAGCACTCCCGATGAACAACGCCCTCCGCCGGACCCTCGCTGCCCTCACTGCCGCAGCAGCCGCCGCAACCATCGCAGTCGCCTGCACCCCCAAGCCAGCGAACGCGGCCGAGACCGCGAACTACAGCACCGCCCTCGCCGTGACCACCCTCCAGGCAGTCGAAGCCAGCGGACTCACCCCCGTCCTACGACTGCCTGCCCGCACCATGGCGAAGGGGGAGCGGATTTTGCTGACCGCCCGCCTGGCCGGCACGTCCAACGCCACGATGTACCCGCGCATGGCGGTCCGGCTGGACGCGATCTCCGGGGCCACGATCCTGCGGAGCCCGGTCAAGTCCATCAACCACGACGGCAAGGCGTACGGCGTCCAGGCCGTCGCCCTGCGCTGGCTGCTCACCGCACCTGTCGACGGCACCTACGCCATCACCATGCGGGGGGAAGCGACCACCTACCTCAACACCGCGACCACCCGCCTGACGATCGACCCGGCCATGACCTACCTCAAGGCATCCACCGTCGGCCAGAAGTCCATCCAGTGGGGCGAGACGGCCGAGGACTGTGTAGGCCGGGTCAACCACCCCGCCCCGGACGTGGCCGCCTGTAAGACCAAGCGCACCTCCACGAGCGCCCTGCCCAAGACCATCACCCGCCCGACAGGCGTCAAGGCCGTGACCGTGGTCGGGGACGTGGAACTGTCCCGCGAGTACGGGTCCTACCCGGGCGGCTCGTCCAAGGTCAACGTGTCCCTGACCGTCAACGTCCGCACATCGACCGGGAAGGTGTGCGCAACCAAGACCGTCACCAAGACCGGTCTGGTCATCACGTCCAGGAAGCATCACTTCCACCAGCAGCTCACCGCGTCGAGCGTGCCGACCACGTGCGGCGGCAAGATCACCACCGCGGTCAAGGTCACCCACGTGTCCGGCAACCCGGTCGGCATCCACGGCGAGAAGGAGTCCAACGGCATCGCGCTGATGGGCTGACACCCCGAGTCGCGAGCAAGGGCCGTCCCTACGGGGGCGGCCTTTCGCGATTCCTCTTGCGCCGGAAACGTACACCGACTACTGTGGGCCTTGTTCCACCCAGGGGGTGAACAGGTTTCGACGGAAGAGGAAAACCGCACGCCGGACCTCTCCGGAGACGGGTTCGAATCCCGTCACCTCCACCGCAGGACCCCCGCCGTGTGCGGGTCAACCAAGGGACCGCAGGCCGCCCGCCTGCTTCGGCTACAGGGCGGTCAGACGGTGAGCGTTGACGAGGGGGAAGGGCGTTCGCGGCACGGCGCGGTCACCCACCACACAGCCCCGGGCAGAGCGACCCGGACCACCGAGACGAAAGGCACGCCGATGCCCAACCTCGAGCCCTGCACCGAGTGCGGCTCCCCGATGAAGCGCGTCCGCGAAGGTCTTGCGTGCACCGACAAGGACTGCGGCGTCCTGTGGGACACGCAGTGCGAGAAGACCGGCGCCTGGATCCTTCGCAAGCGCTGAGACCGTCCACCGCCCGCGCGAGCGGGCACCCAGCCCGGTTCGTCTAACGGCAGGATGCCAGGCCCTCAACCTGGCGATACGGGTTCGACCCCCGTACCGGGTACGCGAGACAAGGAAGGGGTGACGCAATGCGCGCATGAAACAACACTCGCCCGGGGTGCGGTTCTCTAGCCCTCGCCGCATCCCGGCCCTGGCTCCGTAGCGCAGTTGGAAGCGCACCGCCCTGTCACGGCGGAGGTCGCGGGTTCGAGCCCCGTCGGAGTCGCCCCACCCGGCAAGAGCGAGCCGGGCACCACACAACCAGGAGGCTCCCCATGGCTGTCGCCATCACCAAGACCGAAGCGCGCAAGGTCGCGCGCCGCGCCCGCCAATACGGCCACTTCCGCACCAGCTCAACCGGCCTGTACGTGATGTGCCCGCGCTGCCGGAACAAGGTCGAGACGGCCGTAGAGGCGTCAGCGAAGGACAGCGCCCGCATGGCCGCGCTCGACAAGGCCATGGTCGAGCACCTCACCGAGTACGCCGAGGAATGCACGCCATGACCACGGTCGCCGTGACACAGCGCTGGCGCGACGGCCGCCACGGCTGGCGCCCCGCATCCGAAGGCGGCTTCAACCCCGACCGGTACACCGTCAGCGAGATCGGCGAGCCCACAGCCGCCGCGTTCGTCCGTCGCCACCACTACTCCACGAGCTGGCCATCCGCCCGACTCCGCTACGGACTCCACGACGGGCCACGGCTCGTCGGCGCGATCGTCCTCGGCGTCCCCATGTCCAAGGCGGTTCTGACGAACCCGTTCCCGACGCTGGAGCCGTACGTCGAGAGCCTGGAGCTTTCCCGCCTCGTCCTCCTCGACGAAGTGCCCGCGAACGCCGAGTCCTGGTTCTGCGCGTCAGCGTTCCGCCTCGCCGCCGACCGTGGCGTGCGTGGAGTCGTCGCGTTCTCCGACCCCGAACCACGCTGGCGCCGGGCCCCGGGCAAGGCACCCGAGCAGATCAAGCCGGGCCACGTCGGCATCGTGTACCAGGCGCTCAACTTCAGCTACCTCGGCCGCGCGACCCGCCGCAGCCTCGTGGTGCTGCCAGACGCGACAACCGTTCCCGCCCGAGCGCTGGCCAAGGTGACAGGAGGGGAGCGCGGCCGCGACGGCGTGATCCGGGGACTGGTCGCACGCGGAGCTGCTGAGCCGCGCGACGGTGAGGATCCCGCCGCCTGGCTCCGTACAGCGCTCCGCACCGTCGGCGCCATCCGCCAACAGCACCCCGGCAACCACCGGTACGCCATCCGCACCGGCCGCACCCGCGCAGAGCGGACCCGAGTTGCCATCGGCATGGCGTCCCACACCTACCCGAAGGCGACGCTCTCCCTTTTCGCAGGGGAGGGCGCGTGAGCGAGGAACGCCGCGTCCAGGTTGACGAGATCGAGCCCGGCATGTGGCTCCACCTGGACGGCCGCTGGCTCACGGTGGTCACCGCCGAGGCTGGCGACCTGGAGACCACCGACGAGGACGGCGCCACCGTCTATGTCGGACTCAACCCGCACCCGGACGGCTACCCCGTAGCCACCACACCGAACGGAGAACAACCCGCATGAAGGTCTCGACCGATGTCCTCGCCGTGCTCGACCAGGCGACCACCGAAGGCTCCGCACTCCGCCTGACTGGCCAACTGGACCGGAAGCTGTACGTGAGCACGAACAAGGTCCTGCAAGCCGCCGGCGGCACCTGGAACCGCAAGGCTCAGGCGCACCTGTTCGCAGGAGACGCCGCCGACGCCATCGAGCAGATCATCCTCACCGGCCAGATCACCACGGCACAGGATCTCGGCTACTTCCCGACCCCGCCGCCCGTCGTCGAGCAGCTCCTCGCCCTGGCCGACCTGCAGCCCGGCGCGGAGGTTCTCGAACCGTCCGCCGGCACTGGCGCGATCGCCGGCCCTCTCGCCGCCCGTGGCTGCGTCGTCGACGCTGTCGAGCTGGACACCGCCCGAGCGGACGTGATCTGGAACGCCGGCTACTGCCGCAACGTCGTCCCTGGCGACTTCCTGGCGATGCCCCCAGCCGCCGAGTACGACCGGGTAGTGATGAACCCGCCGTTCGCGCGTCAGGCCGACATCGACCACGTTCGCCACGCGCGTAGGTTCCTCCGCCCTGGCGGCCTACTGGTGTCCGTGATGGCGTCTGGTGCGACGTTCCGGGAGAACCGCAAGGCAGCCGAGTTTCGGTCCCTTGTCGAGACGGGGGACGGCTGGTTCGTGCCGCTGCCGGACGGTGCTTTCGTCGAGTCGGGGACTGGTGTGAGGACCGTGATCGTCGTCATCCCGTCGGCGGTCTGACACCCCCAATTGCTGCGTTCCCTTGCGCCACAACCGTATACCAGCTACTGTCGCAGTTGTCCGGCCAGAGCGAGCCGGCACCACACAGAAGCGAGGTTGCAATGCACACCATCACCCTGGTCCCCGACCGGTATAACAAGGTCGGCCGCTGGGACTCCCCGAACGTCATCCGCACCTACTCCGCCTACCAGGGCCACACCGTGCGACTCGCGATCGGCTACGTCGACGCCAACGGCACGTGCCGCCGCAAGGCAGGCCGCCCGATGGAGCCGGGCCCGTACGTCTACACGTTCCCGATGGCCTCCGTCATCGACAACCACGGCGGCACGGGCGCCGAGTCGGCCCGCAACAAGGCCGCCGGGCTGGAGTGGGACGCCGAGCCCGGCGATGAGTTCCTCATCGACGGTGTCGTCTACCGACTCACCGCGGGCGACCGCTGGAGCGACCCGGACCTGATTCCGGTCGAGGGTCCGATTCCCGCGCCCGAGTGGCCCGAGGGCGACTCCGCTCACGCCATGCTGACCCAGCTCGTCGCCGACCTGCGCGCCGAAGCCAAGGCCGCGTACGACCGCCAGGAGTACGACCCCGACCACGAGTGTGAGCGCGTCTGCCGCCGCTACGGCTGCAACAACACTCCCGACAGCTATGAGGGGTTCGAGGACATCGGCTACGGCGACGCGTTCTACGAGGCAGCCGACCGGCTGGAGAAGCGCGTCGAGGCGATCACCGCCAAGTGACCCCGGGCGCCATGCCTGTGCGGGCCAGCCTCTCCGGAGTCCGGCCCGACGCAGGGTCCGCCCGGACCACACACCAGCCGGCAGAGCGACCGGCACCAACCACAACCGCGAGAGAAGGCAGCAGTGAACACCATCACCATCACCCACACCCCCGAGGATGGAACCCTCGCGCTGGGCACTGAGCGCGGCGACCATGCCGGCAAGATCCTGCGGGACGCCGGACGGTTCACTTTCTCTCGCGGCATCGGCGTTAACGGCGCCTGGTACATCAAGGGCAGCCGCGACCGGGCCCCCCGCATGTGGGCGATCGACGCCGCAGTCGAGAAGCTCCGCGCCGCCGGCTTCGACGTCGACGTCCAGATCGAGCGCGAATACCGGGCCACCGCCGAGGTTGAGGCCGACCGCGCAGCCTCGCTCGAGTCCCGGCAAGACGCGCTGGAGGACAAGGCCGACCGCAAGGCCGCCGAGTCGGACGCCGCGTACGCCCGATCCCGTGATGCCGTCAAGGGCATCCCCGTCGGTCAACCCGTCCTCGCTGACCACTACTCGGCACCCGGCCACCTGCGGGCCATCGACCGGTCCAACCGGGCCATGCGCGCATCCGTCGACGCCGACAACGAGTCGAGGGAAGCCGCCCACCGTGCAGAGGCGTCCCGCGCGAGCCAGGCACACCGGGACTCCGTACCGGTCACCCTCCGCCGGATCGAGCGCCTGACGGCCGACCTGGGCAGGTTCCAGCGGGCACTGGACGGCACGGCGGGCCCGTGGTCTAAGCCGGCGACCGGCGCCGACCGTGGCCGCATCCTCGGCGAGATCGAGCACCTGACGGAGCAGATCGCGCACTGGAGGAAGCACGTCGCCACCCTCGAAGAGGAGGGCGTGAAGGTGTGGTCCAAGGCCGACTTCAAGGTCGGCGACTTCGTTCGGTCCCGTGGTAGCTGGCGGGAGGTTCTGCGGGTCAACCCCAAGAGCGTGACGGTTCCGTCCGGGTGGGGTCGCCTCGTGACGCAGGCGAACCGCGAGTACTCGTGGAACGACACGATCAAGTACGACGACGTGTCAGGCCGCAAGTCTGCTGAGGAGATGGCGAAGCTGCTGGCAGCGGCGGAGGCCGCGAAGGAGACGGCCGAAGCGTCGGCGTAGCTCGCCGAGACGTGAGACGGGCCCGGGGAGGGATTCCGGGCCCGTTTCCGTGTTCCGGTTGCGCCGAAACCGTATACCCGCTACTGTCTCGTGTAGTGCGGCAACGAGCGAGCCGCCAACCACAACCGGAAGAGGTCACCGTGACCGGATACACCTTCACCCTCGGGCCGATGCACTACATCGCGCACCGCGACGGCACCCCGTACCGACTCATCGACGCATGGCGAGAGGTCTACGGCGTCGGAGGCGCGACCATCTACGCGCCCAACGGCCGCGTCGTCCTGCGGAACGCCGGCAGCCTCGCAGCCCGCGGCAACCACATCCGCAGCGCCCGCACCAAGCCCGCCCGGCGGCGCCGCAACCACGCCCGCATCCTGGCCGACCTCACCGCCAGGAGCGCCGCATGAGCGAGCCAACCCTCCAGTACCCGGGTGCGACCGTCTACCGCACCGCCCGCAACCGGTACCGGTGCGTCACCGCCGACGAGATCCGGTACTGGCGGATCCGCACCAAGAACTCGGTCAACCAGGCCGACGGCATCGACGACTGGACCGGCTACAGCGACAGCTACGGCACCGAGGCGGATGCCGCAGAGGCGGCACGGGTCAAGGTCGGCACCGTCTCACACCGCGACGCCGACACCGACGAGGCGATCGGCTGGTACACCACCGCCGAGCCGGAGGCCGTTCCCAACCCGAACCACCGCGCCAACGTCATGCAGTGCACCGGCGACATCCTGCCCGGCGACCGGTACATCGAGTACCTCGGCGAAGCGGCCGCGTACCAGAGCGGGACCCGCTACTGCCTTCCCTGCGGCATCGCCGCATGGGCCACCATCGACTGACAGACCACGGTGGGCCCGCACCGAGCGGGCCCACCACCCGGCATCGAGCGAAGCCGGCAACCGCAAACCACGAACAGGAAGGCACGCCATGACCACCAACACCGCCCCGATCGCCGACAAGCGCGCCGCCATGCTGGAGCGAGTCCGCAAGATGCTCGCCCTCGCCGAGGATCCGGCAGCGACCCCCGCCGAAGCGGAGGAATGCACACGCAAGGCCGCCATCCTCATGGCGAAGTACTCCATCGACGCCGCCACGGTCGCCCCGGCCGGCGCCCACGACCACGTCGACAACCGCCTGGTCCACGTCCCCGGCCCGTTCGCCAGCGACAAGGCCCTCCTCCTGGTGTGCATCGCCGACGCACTGCGATGCAGCCACCTGTGGAAGCCGACGATGACGGAGGACGGCAAGCAACTCTTCGTGCACCTCTTCGGCCACACCACCGACCTGGAGCAGGTCGACATGCTGTGGACGTCGCTGCTGGTCCAGTCCCAGCACGCCATGGCGATGGCGACGCCCCGTCGCGGGGAGAGCAAGGCCGCGTTCAAGCGGTCGTTCCTCTCCGGCTTCGCGATGGGCGTCAAGGAACGGCTGGAAGGTGCAGAGCGCGAGGCGACGGCGCGGGCGACGACAACCACCCGGGACGGCCGTTCGGCAGCCATGGTGCTCACAGACCGGAAGGCGCTGGCACAGCGGGCGATGCGCGAGGTCTACCCGAACACCCGGCGGACGGGAGTCAGCAGGTCCGGTTCCGGCGGCTTCGCAGGGCACGCCGCCGGCCGGAACGCGAACATGGGCGGGGGTCAGGTCTCCGGCCGCCGCGCGATCAGCTACTGATCCACACAACCGACCCGGGGCCCGCGCGACGCGGGCCCCACCCGGCGCCGAGCGACGCCGAGCCACACGAGGGAGAACGAACCCGATGCCCGAGACGCTGAACGTCTACAACCTCTCCGAGGACGATCTACGCCCTCTCCTGCGTGGGGAGTGCATCACCGAGACCGCCGGCAACGGCGCCACGGTCACACTCCACGCCTACCGGTGCGAGCACGACCCGGACACCGGCAGCCGTGAAGCCACGGCAGCTATCGCCGCCGCGAAGCTCAGGGAGGTCTGACCGATGGGCGACCGGTACGCCAACCTCGCCGACCGCGAGCTCGCCGCCACCCTTGTCCGTGAGGACGCCGACGAGCAGCTCGGCCGGCTGGAAGCGGACGACCGCACCACCTGCTACCGGTGCCGGGCATGGGCAGCGCCGGGCCACATGCACCCGTTGACGCTGTTCCCGATTCGACCCACACGACTCAAGACCGGGGGAACGAAATGACAGACACCACGCACGCCTGGCCGTTCACCGACTACGACGGCCAGGCCGACGACGCCGACCGCAACGACCCGCTGACCGCACTGCGCATCCCCGTGACCGGATCGCACCCGCGCTTCTACTACCTGGCCGCGTTGGACCGGGACAGCGAGGCACGCCCGACCTACGCCGAGGCCGCGATCCTCGCGTCGTACATCGAGTACGTGCGGTCCGGAGGCTGGCTCTACACCGGGTCCGCCGAGGCGGAGATGCTGGAGAAGCCGCTCGACGCCATCGCCAGGCACAACACGGTCGTGTTCCACAAGTACGCCGAGGGCGATTGGAGCTACCGCCGCATCTCATGGCGCGACGGGCCCCTGTTCGTGCCCACACCACCGTTCCCCGGCTACATCGAGCGCACCGAGGGCCCGTTCACGCTGGGCGAGCTGCTCGACCGCCGCGTCTGCACGTTCATCCCGGACGACGCGCCGAGCCGCCATTGGGTCGAGTGGAAGGCCGCACGCCCGGACGTGTTCCGGCCGGCGTAGACCGACCGCGAGGGGGGAGGGCCCTGCGAGATTCGCGGGGTCCACTTTCGCGGTTCGCTTTGCACCAGAAACGTATACCGGCTACTGTCTCACCTGTACCGCCCCGGATCGAGCGACCGGGAGAACCACAAGCCGCCAGGAGGCACACTCATGCCACGCTTCACCGTCGAGATCAGCACCGAGCACACCGACGCCATCACCATCGACGCACCGACCACCGTCGTCGCCGAAGGGGTCGCGACCATCATGGCGATCGAATGCCACCCCGAGATCGACCACATCGGCACCTTCCGCGAGGCGCACGCCAAGCCCGCCCCGCTGGACGCGCCGGCACCGGTCGTGACGATCGTCGAGATCCCCGCCCGCTACCTCAAGCCCGGCACCGACTACGCGCCGAGCGATGTCGACCTGTCCGACCCGGCGCAGTGGCGCTCGGCCCGCTCGGTGGAGATCCGCGACGGGTACGTCCTGGTCCACAACAACGTCGAGGTCCGCCCAACGTCGTTCGCCCACGACGACACCGTCTACGCCTTCCACGACGACACCGCGCCGCAGCCGGCGGACCCCGGGCCCGTCACCGACGACGAACTGATGGCAGCGCACCAGGCGCACCAGGACACCGCGCTCAGGCTTGCCGAGTTGTACCACCGCCGAGTGCTCGACCAGGTGCGCGCCGCCTACCCGGACGCGACGGCGCTGCTCACCCGTGGGGCACGGAACCCCGCGACCGACGATGTTGAGGTGTCCGCCGACGCTGTAGTCGAGGACAAGGACGGGTCACGTCGGATCCTCGGCGTGACGTTCCGGCAGTGGGACAAGCACAGCGCCACGTGGTTCCCGTACCTGTCCCGGGAGGACGTCGCCGCGTTCGAGCGGTTCGCCCAAGGGGTGAACAAGACTCTCGGGTTGCTCGCCGCGTACACCGACAACGAGTACGAGGGTTTCCAGACCATCGACATCTGACCCACCGAAAGCGGGCCCGCCGAGATTGGTGGGCCCGCTTTCCGCGTTCAGATTGACCGAGAATCGTATACCGGCTACTGTGTCGTATGTACCGCCCGGATCGTGCGAACCGGACCACAACCACCACGCAGGAAGGCACCAACGTGAGCAACCACATCGAATGGGGAAGCGCCGCCGGCGCCAGCGCCGAGCTGCTCATCCAGACCGAGCGGGCCCCCGATGGCCAGTACGCCGACGGCAACACTCTCGTGATCGCCACCGAGAACGGTGATGGCATCGCCCTGGAGGGCGACCGCGACGCCATGCTGGCCATGCTCGACCGGGCCCGCGCCGCAGTCGTGAAGCACTTCGAGAACTACCCCGACGGCGGGCCTGCCACGCCCGCGACCTACTACGAGGACACCGCCGACGGCCTTTGCTCCGGTGACAGGTACGCCCCCGGCGGATGCGACCCGACCGACCCGGCCGCCTGGTGCGAGGTCGACGGCGTCGAGATCGCACCGGACGGTGACGTCCTGGTCTGGCACGAGGGTGCCGACCGCGACACCGACGAGCCCGCATCGTTCGACTCGGCTGCAGTCGTCTACATCGCATCCGACGGCGACTGACCGACCCACTGAACCACCCGTACGACATCCCACGGGCCCGCCAGAGCGAGCGGGCACACCACACCGAAAGAGGTACCGACATGACCGCCCTGAACGAGATCACCGGCCACGCCCGCCGAGCCACGTTCCACGACGCGGGCCGAGCGTTCGCGGAAGGCGCCACCGTCCTGGTGAGCGAGACCGGCACCCGCGAGACGATCCCCGTCACCCGCCTGACGACCACGCACACCCGCGACACCACGACGTGGGATGCCCTGGTTGAGCAGGTGCGCATGTGGCGCAACCGCTACCCCGGCCAGGCGTTCTACATCGTCGACCGGCCGGAACCTGCGCCCGCCGCCCCGGCCGAGACTCCGGCGCAGTCGGACGGGATGGAGTCGTACACCCGCGACGCCGACCCCGACGTGCCCACCCTGGCGTGGACGTACTTCCAGGACGGCGAGGTCCGTACCGGCTTCCCGCACAACCTGGCCTCCGCCTACGCCGACGCGGCCCACCACGAGTGGGAGCCGCCGGCCAACGTCTACGCCCGCAACGACGGCGCCGAGCTGGTGCCGCTGACCGTCACCGTCGACGCCGGCATCTACCGGCTCACGACACCCGCCGGTGTCGAGATCGCCCGGTTCACACCCCAGCCCGCCGGCCCTGTCCGGTGCGACACCTGCGGCGACGAGTCCAACTCCGACCCTGGCCTCACCTGCGGCCGTGTCGACTACGACGAGGAGCAGGACGAGTCAGGCGCGGAGTACTTCCCGCCGTGCGCCGGCATCTACCTCCCGGTTGGGAGCGTGACCCGATGACCACATGGACATGGTGGAACTACGTCCAGATCGTCACCGAAGGTGCGTCCTTCTACGCGATCGGCCGCACCGTCGGCCGCTCCCCGTCCACGATCATGCGGTGGCGCCACTCCACCCCGAAGCCCGCGACAGTCCGAGCGTTCGCGCAGGCGTACGGAGTGTCCGTCATCGACGCCATGGTCGCCGCCGGCCACCTGGACGCCGACGACACCGACCCGGCAGTCCTGCGGGAACAGCGGGACGAGATCGCCCGCGCGTACACCGAGCTGCTCGCCAAGGTCCGCGCACTGGGGGGAGCGTCGTGAAGACCAAGAACGCACGGGCCCGCCAACACCGCCGCTACATGCGCCACCTGGCGAAGCTATTCCCGCCCGTCTACCACGAGCCCCACCCGACCGGATGCGACCTGTGCGACGCCACAGGAGGCGACCCGCCCCGCACCCACCGAGCCATGGGCATCACAGTCTCGGCCGCCACCCTCCCACCCCGAGCCACGTTCCGCACCGACCGGAGGACCGCATGACCACGCGCAAGACTGGACGCACGCCCGACCCGAAGCGAGTGGAGCAGACCACAGCCCGCATCAACTCCGCCAACGCCCGCCGCTGCCCGAGCTGTGGACGCGGCAGCGCACTGGTCTGGGTAGCCGACATCCACGCCCGAGTCTGCCGCTGGGACGACTGCCGACACGTCGTCGGCAAGGTCCGCCCTGACGACGCATGAGACCCGTAGCAGTCGACCCCACCCCTACGACACACCGGGAGACCCGCATGACAGACACCATCAAGGCCCGCAACCTCACCGACGGCAGGTGGCTCGCAGACGGCGCGTACGTCCTCCGCGTCGGAGTCCGCCGCGACCGGGTGAACGTCAAGGTCCTGGTGGACGGGCGACCACGCCGCCGCGTCTACCGACTCGACCAAGACATCACGCTCGACCGAGACAAGGAGACGCAGCGCGCGAAAGCCCTGGACGTGGCTCGGCAACTCGGCCGCAACGCCCGCACCACCCGACACGAGTACGAACCAGGCGACCAAAGCCACCGGATGCACACCGACCCCCTATGCCGCACATGCGGACAGGTAGCCAACGCCACCGTCCACCCCTGACCCGAGAGAGAGGGAGAAAGACCGCGAAGCGACATCGGGCGGATGTTGTAGTTGTTTGACCGGTATTCGCGCGCGCGTTGGGCGGTTCGTCTTGCGCGGAATCGTATACCTGCTACTGTGTGTCTTGGTTGGGCGAGAGCGACCCGACAACCACACGCGAAGGAGACGCCCCCATGGCTGCAGCAGTCACACCCGACGTTCAGAAGGCCCTGGACGCGCTACGCCGCGCCGGCTACAGCGTGGTGGAGCACGCCCCGCAGAACGGTGAGATCAGGTTTTCGTTCGACAACAACGGCGAGTACCCGGTCGGCTCGATCGTCGGGCACATCCGGGTCCGTGCACAGCACGGCAAGTACGTGGGCGGGCGGGCGCAGATCGGCATTCGGAGGAAGCGTGACTTGAAGCTTCGCCGCCTGGCCGACGTCGAGAGGCTCGCCAAGCGCGACCCGTACGCCTGACTGAACCGCTTCGGGCGGGCCCTTCGGGGCCCCACCGTGGAAGTTCAGCCAACCTCGCCGGGGAGAGCGACCCGGCACCACCGAGAAGGGAACCATCATGGCGACGACGGACACCGAGACATCCCTCGCTGAACTCATGAGCGCGGCCGGCGACATCCCCGGCGACGACGCCTACGACGGCAGCAACGCACCCCAGACGCGCGACCTGACCGCCCGCGAGCGTGACGTCCTGTGCCGCATCCTCAACTTCGTCATCACCGACCCGCGCTACCGGTACGAGGACCTTGCACGGCTCGCCGTGATCCGTGACGTGATCGACCCTCGCCGGGACGTGCCGCACGAGCCGGTGTCTGCCCGGTCCAAGCGTCGCGGCACGTGCCGCCACTGCGGCCGGGCCCTGATCTCTGATGGCCACCTTCCCGCGCTTGGTGGCGGCTGGCTGGACATGGAGTACTACAGCCCCCACTGCTGACCGAGCCGCTTCGGGCGGACTCTCCCCCGGGAGGGTTCCGCCCGTGGCAGTTCAGCCAGACCGACCGCCCGGCGGAGCGACCGGGCACCACGAGATAGGAGCCCCGATGAACCCGAGCGAGGAGTGCGCCGCGTGCGGTGCCGGTATCGAGCGCGACATGTTCGCGGGCGGCTGGTACGACCCGGCCGCGTACGACGGGAGCCGCTGCCCGAAGGCCCGGGACGGTAGGCACGCGCCGATGCCGCAGCCGCCCGTGCCGAACCGGGTACCGCCGAACCTGCAGCAGCTCGCCGGCATGGCCGACCACTTCGCCGCCGCGTTCCGCGAGGGCGACCGGGTCCGCGCCGAGCGCGAGCACGTCACCCCGGGCGCCGACCTGTGACCGCCACAACGGCCGTGTGCCGCGTCCTGGACGGCTTGCGCGCCGCTGGGTTCACCGTGACCGAGCATGCCGCGCACCGCGCCGCGGTCGAGGTCGCATTCGACAACGGCCGCCAGGGCGACGCCGCCGTGTTCGGTGTGATCCGGGTCGGCGTTGCGTCGGGCCGGTTCGTCGGCGGGAACGTCACCGATGCCGCCGGCACGCGCCGCCTGTCGCACCTGCAGACCGTCCGGCAGCTCGCCCGGCAGTAGCTCGCACGCCGTTGGATTGCCTCGGGCCGAAATTGGTTCGAGGCAGTTCGGCGATTCCCCTGGACTAGGAAACGTACACCGACTACTGTCGGGGTTGTACCAGTCAGCACCCCGGACAGAGCGACCGGGGAAACCGCAAGAAAGCAGGTCACCATGGCGAAGATGACCCTCCGGGCCCGCGCCGAGCAGACCGAAGCCGACGTCCGACTGATCGAGCGCTGGATGCCCGAGATGTACCGCGACAAGGTCGCGCACTTCAACGTGTCCATCCCGCTCGCGAAGGCGATCGCCGACGGCTACGTCGACCGGCTCACCGTCGAAGGCCGCTGGGCGCTGGAAGAGCTGGAGGAAGTCCTCTCGCCGCTCGCCGAGGCCGCTCGCGGTATGGCCGCCGAGCACTTCGCGAAGGTCGAAGCGCTGAAGGCAGCCGCCGCTGACGCCGGCTGGATCGGGGAGCGCGTCTTGCAATCCGCCGCAGGCCGGTTCGCGCCGATGCCCGGCCGGCCGGACCCGGCTGACGTCCTCGCCGCGAACGGCATCGACTGGTCGCGCGCCTGCCTCATGACGTCCTGATACTTGCGCGGGGGGTCCGCGACTCGACTCCGGGCCCCCCGCGTGACACCAACCACAGCACACCGCCGGTAGAGCGACCGGCAGACCGCAGAACGGAGCCTGACTCATGGCCGTCACGACCCTCACCCCGATCCTTTGCGACTGGTGCCCGCTCGACACACCGACGCCCGCCACGCACTCCCAGACCGACACGTCCGGCGGCTTCACGACCACCAACTACGCATGCGAAGCACACCGCGCGCAGTACTTGGAGCCGTTCGAGGGTTCCGTCGGATGCGGGCCCGCCGAACCGCTCGCCAAGCCCGACACCAACGTCGAGTACGGCGTTTGGGACGCGGGACGCGGCGGCTTGGTCTCGGTCGGCTGCTTCGGGTACGCCGAAGCGGTCCGCGAGGTTGACCACCTGGTCGCGCACGACTCCCGCCCCCGCGACGACCTGACGATCCACCGCCTCTGAAAGCCCCCGTGTCGGACCGGCAGCCCCCACCGGCCCGACACGGGCCCCCCGCCAACCCACCGCCCCGAAGGGAGCACCCGCCATGGCAAGCCGCATCACGACGGCCACGCTGAAGGCGCACCGCGCCACCTGGTGGGTCTACGTGTTCGACAACGACGGACGGCGCACCCGCATCCGGAAGGAAGCCCGCATGCGCGGCTCATGGCCCGGATACGACGTCACCTGCTCATGCGGCTGGGAGTCCCGCACCGGGGGAGCGACCCGCCGCTCCGTCGAGGACGAGCTATGGCTCCACCGCTACAACGTGCAGACCACCGGCAAGCCCTAGCCCAACCGCCCCGAAGGGAGTCGGCCGACATGACCGCGACCGCAGCCATCCGATGGCGCCGCCGCACAAGCGCCACCCGCGTCGTCCTCTGGTGCGCCCGCAACCACGCCGAGCCGCGCGTCTCCGCCAACGTCTGGCAGGCCGCCCCCGGCCGCTGGCACATCCGACTCTTCTTCGACGGCGAACCCGCCACCGTCGACACCGGATCCCGCCACCTACGCGAAGCGCGCGACATCGCGGCCCGCGTCCTGACCCGTGACGACCTGACAACCGCTGGACGAGTCATCACAGCCACCATCGACGCCCGACTGGCCCACAACGCCCACCGCACCCGCACAGCCGCCTGAAACCGCGTCACAGCGCCACCCACGCCCGGTAGAGCGACCGGGCCAACCACGCAGAACGGAGCAGCAGCATGGCGAACACCGCACCCGTCCCCGGAGCCGCCCTCGCGCACCTCTCCGCGCTCTACGGCACCCCAACCGGCGCCGCGCTCCGAATCGTCGGCATCTGCCGCCCCGGCCACGGCTGGACGGCCCCGCTCTGGCACCACCGACTCACCACGCGCCGCATCGACCGGCTTGCCGCACGTGGCGTCACAGCCGTCCTGGTGCGTGTCTCTGGCCGCACCGTCCGGTTCGACGTGGCGCCCCGCCCATGACAGGGACCCTGTTCGACGTCGCCCCCCTGGAACGGCCCGCACGGGCCCCCAGGGTCGACGTCGTCCTGCCCGCCCCCCGCCGGCCGGACCCCGTCGACGACAGGCCGCAGCAGGCCGCCGCTCGCGCCGCAGGCGTACCCCACCTGACCGACTGGACCCGCGACCGGCGACCCGACGGCGACCCCGCGCGTCGAGTCGCGTTCTACCTCGGATGCCACCAACCCCGCTGGCTCGAAACGGCCCCCGTGCCGCTGTTCATCGCCGCGCAGAGGCTCGCCGCCTACCGCCGACGCGGCGAGGACATGCCACGCCCGTACACCCCGTACGCCATCGACTCGGGCGGCTTCACCGAACTGTCCAAGCACGGCATGTGGACGCTCAGCGAGGACGAGTACGGCGGCATGATCACCCGGTTCATGCTCGACATGGGCCCGCCCCGGTTCGTCGCGCCGCAGGACTGGATGTGTGAGCCGTGGATCGTCGCCAAGACCGGACTCTCGGTCGAGATCCACCAAGAGCTGACGGTCGAGAACTACCTCTACCTGACCCGCGAGTTCCCGCACGTGCCCTGGATTCCCGTCCTGCAGGGCTGGCAGCTCGCCGACTACGCCCGCCACGTCGAGGCGTACGCCGCCGCCGGCATCGACCTGGCCGACGAGCCGCTGGTCGGCCTCGGGTCGGTGTGCCGCAGGGAGGCAACCGCCGAGATTGGCGCCATCGTGACCGCGCTGCACGGCATGGGCATCCGGATGCACGGATTCGGCGTCAAGCGGGCCGGGTTCACCCGCTACGGCCACCTCCTGGAGAGCGCCGACTCGTTGGCGTGGTCATTCGGTGCCCGACGGCGCCAGATCCGGCTCCCCGACTGCACCCACGCCGCCGAGGACTGCCGCAACTGCCTCACCTACGCCCTCACCTGGCGCGAGACCACCCTCAACGGCCTACGGCACCCCAAAGGCGCAGAGGACCCCCACCAGACCGCCCTACGACTCGACGCAACCGCCTGACAGGGAGGAGAACCCGACCCATGCTCCAAACCGCCGCCATCGCCGGTCTCACCACGGCCGCACTGCTGACCCTCGCGATCGGATACGGCAACCCGCCACCGAAAGCCCCGACCCTGAAACGAGCCGCCACGGCGCTGCTCGCGCTCGCCTGCTTCGCCGCCTGCCTGCAGGTGATCCGCCTCGGGTGGGCCCCCGACATCGGCCACTGGTTCGCCATCGCCGGCTGCATGCACGTGTTCGCCCTTGGGCGGCTCGTGCCGGCCGTGTGGCGTGCCGTGAACCCGGACCGGGATGCAGATGACCCGGACGGCGCCGCTACGCCCCCTGGGGAGCCTCTGCGCACCCCGGAGACGCCCACCCAGCCGGTTCCGGCATGGAAGGCCAAGGCCGCCGCCAGGGCAGCCGCCTACGACCCCACCAAGAACGACCCCGCCGAATACGAAGCACGCTGAAGGAGCGAATCCGCCATGGTCCACCTGATCCTCTGGACAGGCGCCCTCACATGGGCCCTGTCCACCCTCAACCCGTTCTGGGGCACGTCCCGCACCATCCGTGTCGTCCGCATGGTCGGCGCGGTCGCCGCTGTGCTCGCGATCGTCAACGCCGCACGCGCGATCCACGCCGGCCCTGACGACTGGCAGCTCTGGACGGTCGCCGGCCTCATCCACGCCCGCGTCCTGTGGAAGCTCGCCGCCTGGCGCCTCTTCGGCGTCGACTACCGCACCTACGCCCACCAGACCGACCCCGAAGGAGCCGACGCCCGATGAGCCACATCACCCGCAGCGAGCTCGCCGCAGCCACGACCCTCGTCCTGTTCCGCACCCACCCCGACTGGCCGCTACGCATGCCCGGCCGGATCTTCCCCCACTTCGAGACCACGCCCGGCTACCCGGAGGGAGGGGAGTGGATGGTCACGATCACCCCCCTGGGGGATGCGATACAGGTGCGTGCGCAGGGCGCCTGCCTGGAACCCGGCCTGTACGACCCCGTGCCGGCGTTCCCCGACATCAGCCCGTTGTTCCCGGACCACGCGGCGGAGATCCGCTACCCGGACGACCCGCGCGACATGGTGACGCCCGCCTTCTACGACGAGCTGCACGACGTTGTGCGCCTCGCCGTCCTCGCAGTGCGCGAGGCGAAGCCCCGGGTGCGTCACCTGGCAGCCGTCTAGACCCTGACAACGCGACACAAGCCGTTCACGCAGCGCACCGTCAAAGGCGGCAGAGCGACCGCCACACCACAGAGAAGGGACCTGAGCACGATGCTTCGACGTACCCCCCTGAGCCGTGGCGCCTCCCAGTTGCGCCGCACGGCGATGCTCGAGACGACGACGCGGCTGGTTCGGAGGAAGCGGCTGCAGCCGGCCGCGCCGATGCAGAGGAAGGCGACAACGGCCGCCCCGTCGGCGGGTAGGGCCCGCAGGGATACGGGTCCGGATGCGATGACCCGGTGGGATGTTTTCGAGCGTGACCAGGGCCGCTGTGTGTGCTGCGGGCGACATGTGACGGAGCTGCCGGGGCACCTGGGTTACAGCTGGCACCACCGGAAGAACCGGGGTATGGGCGGTCGCCCAGGTGAGGCCGGCAAGGCGATCAACTCCCGCGCATTCCTCGTCCTGATCTGCGGGTCCGGGACGACTGGCGACCACGGGCTTGTGACGGAGGGAAAGTACCCGAATGCACGGGCCCTCGGACTGACGATCCCGACGAACAGCACCGTCGACCCGGCGACGGTGCCGATCTTCCACGCCGTCTACGGGTGGTGCCTGCTCGACCACCAGGGCAACGTCACCCCCCTGCCGGACTACAAACCGGAGGTGGTCGCGTGAGTGCCCCCAACGCGCGGCCGCCGTCCCCGGGATGGCAGTACGGCTCCGCGATTCTGGCTGCCCTGCTCGGTCTCCTGATCGGGATGGCGGCGTCCAGGGGGCTGCTGTGAGCGGCGACGACTGGGACCCGGGCGAGGGGAACGCGGCCCGCATGTACGCGCGGCGGGCGCGGGAGGACATTCGGAAGGCGCTCGCCGAGAAGAAGGCCGTCCAGGTAGGGCCCGCCGTGCCGGTGCGGCGGGTCCTCGTCACCGGGTCCCGCAACTGGACGGACTGGGAGACGATCGGTGCCGCGTTGGAGGACGCGAACCCGACCGTGGTTGTGCATGGCGCCTGCTACCCGGAGATCGACCGTGAGACGGGGGTGCGGCCGCTGGTGTCAGCGGACTGGATCGCGCACTTGTGGTGTACGCGGCATGCGCACATCCCGGACGAGCCGTATCCGGCGGACTGGCGGCACCTGGGGGTGAAGGCGGGCCCTCTGCGCAACGCGGCGATGGTGGCCAAGGGTGCGGACCTGTGTCTGGCGTTCATCCTCGACGGTTCCCGCGGCGCGTCGGGCTGTGTCGAGCTCGCCGAGAAGGCCGGGATCCGGACCGAGGTCTACACGGCGTCGTCCGCGTCGCGCGGCACACTGACCGCGTGAGCCGCGACGGTAAGACATCCCATCGGCCAGACTGCCTGATGCTGCGACCGGTGCCGCCCGGATTCCCGTTCGAGACGTTCACCTGCAGATGCCACTCCCACCCCACCGAGAGGCACACCCCGATGGCTGAGGACGCCAAGCCGCACGATCAGTACGCCGCCCAGTACGCCGCTGGCGCCGTCGAGGAAAGCATCGGCACGACAGATGCCGACGCCTACGACGCCGAGCTTGCCTCACTGTGGGACGACCTGGAGCATGCCCGCAGGTATGCCATGTCGCCTGGCACGTGGACCTTGCAGTGCAACGACCTGACGCGGCGGATCGTCCGCATGACCATCGCCACCGGTCGACCGACCCACTGGAGCAGGATCCAGATTGGGCTGCTGGAGGAAGGCGTCTATCAGGCGATCATGGAGCCTACTGGTATGCCGTACGAGGCGCCGGACATGGCGAGGGTTGCTGAGGTGCGTGCCAGCATCGAGGGGAGGCGGCATCGGTGACCCTCGCCGACTTCCTTCTCGCCCGCATCGACGACGACGAGGCCAAAGCGAACGCAGCTTCCCACGGCCGGTGGGAGTACCAGGACGTTGACGGGGTTGGCGGTGGCCGCGTCTGCGACGAGACCGTCGAGATACTCGGCATGCACTACGACCCGGAGCCGAACAAGATCGACCGTCGGATTCGGCGTCCAGTGGTCGAGCAGGAAGCCGACGGGAACGGCTGGCACATCGTCAACTGGGCCCCGGCGCGGGTCCTCGCCGAGTGCGAGTCGAAGCGGGGCATCGTCGCGTGGGCGCTTGACGACACCAAGGGCGGTCGGGACGCCTACCCACCGGACGAGATCGTGGACGTGATCCGGGAGGGTGCGCTTACACCTGTGCTCAAGCTGCTCGCCCTGCCGTACGCCGCCCATCCTGACTACCGCGAGGAGTGGAAGCCATGAGGCACCACCCGCCCCACATGCCGCCCCCGCCACCCACGACCGGAGTCGGCTGGCCACGGCCGGATGAGTACACGGGCCGCGCCCGGTGTCAGCGATGCGGGGCCGACCCTCTCGACGAGATCCATTGGCCACCTGTGACCTGGCGCGAACGCCTGCTGGCGATGGTCGGGCTGTTCTGACGACTATGAAGGCGGTGGCGTGGTGACGTCGGTGACGCGGGTTGTGTCGGACTCCGGCAGTGGGAACGCCGTCTACGAGATCACGGTGGCGCGGGTCCCGCTGTTCGACGAGATGGAAACCCCAAGCGCGGATGACCTCCCGGAGGATGTGCGAGTAGCCCTCCACGAGTGGCTTGGTCCCGCATAATCCCCCTCGCGTGGGTCGCTGGAATGAGAACCGCCGCAGGGCCCTCGTGAGGAGAGACCTGCGGCGGTGGGTTCGCGGCCGCTGATGTCAGGGGCGCTGCATCGGGCGCGGCCGCCCCGTCGGCTTTGGCTGCGGAACGTCGCCCATGCCGACCTGGTCGGGGTGGTAGAAGTGGGCCGTGACGTCGCCGAGGTCACCAGCCTCGCTTGTGACGCCATCCGCGTCTGTCTCCAGTGGGACAACATCCCCGGCGGGTGTGAGTCCCCAACCGGCGAGTGGAGTCGCCCACTTCTCGCCGTCGCTCTTGTCGGTGTACTGGACCATCCAGCCGCCTGCTGGGGCGATCGCCACCAGGGGTCGGCTGCTGCCCGTGGCCTCGCGGACGAACCTGAACTCGTGCCGTACGAAGGCGGACGCCGCGGGGACGAGCCTCCCTTGCATCTCGTCGAGCACGAGGGCGTCCCCGTCGTCGCTGAACGCGAGGACCGGTTTCGTCCGGTCGCCGTCTTGGTCTGGGTGCATGTAGTGGGCCACGTAGCGGCCGGGTGGGGCTGGGATCACGGTCGAGTTCCTCCGGAATAGGTGTGATCGTGTCGCCTGGCAAGCGTCGCACGGCCAGGAATGCCAACTCAGGTGCGACACGTTCACCAATTGGGCCCGCAGCCGGTCTACTATTACGGATTGACACCACAACGGTTGTCGTGTGCCCGTTCCCGGAAGGAGATGAGACGACATGGCGGACACTTTGGCGGCAGCGCAGCGCCGCACAGGACCAGGCGCGACCCTGGCCGGACGTCCCCCGAAGGGTGAGCGTCCCCCGACGCTCGACAGGGAGGAGATCCAGGCCCGCGAGAACCGCTATGTCGAGCGGCAGGTCGCGGATCTCGTCACCGCCGACGCCGGGGAAGCCGAGCTCGAGGCTGCGGCGAAGAAGCTGGGGCGGATCCGGAAGGCAGCGCTCCGCGCGATCGAGGAGTACCGGCCGGTGCGGGACGCGGCGGCCCTGTCGCTCGCCCTGAACGACGGTGTACGCGGCGTCTACGGGGTGGCCGGGTTCAACCGGAGCTACTTCGTCCGGATGCGGCAGGAGGCCCTGGCCGCTGGCGGCGCGAAGGTTGTGCGTGGCGCGGCGAAGAAGCTCGTCGAGGCTGCGGGGAAGGTTGCGCAGGCCGAGGCGCGCATCGACGCGGTGCGGCCGGTGCGTGACGTGGTCGCGAACCGGCTGATCGGCGAGTTCAGTTGGACTCGCCGGGCGGTCGCGGACCTGATGGGCGTGACTGAGGGCGCGATCGCGCAGAGGGTGCGTCAGCGCAGCGCGTGACGTGGGGAGCCCGAGACGGTAAGGCGGGCTCCCCTTCACGATTCCCGGGTAGAGCGACCCGGGTCACCACCACGAAACGGAGACCCCGCAGCCATGATCTACGACGCTGAGACAGCGCCCGTGTATGGCGCCGATGTCTACATCTTCACGGTGACCGGGCCGGCGGAGTGGCTCAACGCCAACGACCGGCGGAACCGGTTTGCCGAGAATCGGCTCGTCCAGCAGTGGCAGGAGGCCGCGGCTTGGGCGGTGAAGGCCGCCAGGGTCCCGAGGATCGAGGGCCACGTCCACATCACCGCGTACATCATCGTCCCGGACCGGCTCAAGCGTGACCCTGCGAACTGGCAGAACACCGCTAAGGCGGTAGTCGACGGCATCCGGGATCGCCACCGGTTCCACAAGGTGGGCAAGAAGCGGCACCGGTACTTCGTGCGGGGGACGATCGCCGAGGATGACTACACCCACGTCACGGGGCCGGACATGCGGTACAGGATTGAGCCGGGTGTGAAGACGCCGAAGCTCGAGGTGCACATCACCAGGAGGGAACCGTGACCGAGACCGAGCTGCGCACCGAGTTCAAGGTTCGCCTGTCCTCGGAGGAACGGGCGGAGCTGCGCCGCCTCGCGGGCATGCACGGCGTTCCGATGGCCGTCTACCTCCGCTCCCAGATCACGCAGTCACGGACAGCCGCCGGGGTGAGCGACGACGACTGGTGGCACTCCCACACGCCACCGCGCAAGTCGTCCATCCGCAGGTGGCTCGATGAGGCCCGGAAGCAGCAGGAGGGCCCGATTCCGGGGCAGCTGGTCATGACTCCCACGGAAGACCACGCCGAGGCGGTGTAACCGCTCAGATGCCAGCAGACTTCATCCGGGTCCCCCTGCGCGGGGGAGGAACCCGCGTCGACCTCACCCGGCTCACGGACGGGCAGGTCATGTGCTGCATCTGCTTCGGCTTCTACCACCGCCGCGACCTCCACATCGACGACCAGGGCGTCCACGAAGACGTGTGCAAACACTGCGCAGCGGTAGACGGTAGGTAGGGCAAATCGGCACTGTGCAGCCCATGACCGATGCCGCACCCACCACACCTGACGCGGAGCAGGACCGCGCCATGAAAGCACTGGACTCGGCCATGAGCGAACCGTCGTCCAGCCTGAACCTCGTTGTCCAGTCCGCCGTCGACCTGCCCGGCGGGAACCCCGTAGTCGTGATCCGATGGGGTGGCGAAACCGTCACGATCGAGCCGGACGTCGCCCGCGGAATGGCCGTCCAGTTCGCGACGGCAGCCGGCCGGTCGGAGTCCGAGGCGGCGTTCGTACGCCTGCTTCGGGACCGGGGCGAAGAGTCCGACGACAAGGTCCGTGACCAACTCGTCGACCTGTTCGGGAGCTACTGATGGGCTGGTACTGAGAGTGGGAGACGGCTCCTTCGAGGAGCGGCGTCGGCTGATGCGTGAGGCGCAGGAGAAGATGCCGGGCGTCGACGTCACCACGCCTGATCTCACCTTGGCGAAGCCGACGGTGCGGCTGGCGTACGAGCAGGACGAGGTCGAGATCGACGTCTGGGTGACGGGTGAGATCGGTTTCGAGGCGCTGATGGATCGGGCGACGCGCGCCATGGAGGCCGCACGTGTACCTGGGCGGGTGGGCGAGTGAAGAGGAAGCGCGCTACCAGCTGAGGAACTCCTCCACAGCCTGATGGCGCTCGACCTCACCGACTATCCGCGATAGCGGAATGTCGAGCGGCAGGACGATCCCCCGTCCCTTGTCAGAAAAGGGCTGAGATCGGTATATCTCGAGCTGGGTCCCGCCGGGGCTGAGGCCGACCTCCCAGACAAGAGGGTTTTGGCGAGTCACGGGACGGTCGAGCTCCTCCTCGATGAACTTCGCCGCCTCGGCGACCGCCTGGTGGGGGGTCATGTTGGCGACCTTCTCGTAGTTCTTGTCTCCTGGCTCGGTCGATGCCCGGAGTGTGCGTACGGCCAGCCTGACCAGCTCAACGGTGGTGGCTGCGGTGGGTTCGAATGTGGTCATGCCCTAGATCATGCCGGCGGCCAGCGGGAAAGCCCGAGGTCGCCGCGCGGGAACCGCGTGCGATCCCGCCTGCCGGGGAGGGTGGCCGAGTAGGCATCATGCGGGGGTGCGCATCCCTGCGCCGGTCGAACCTGTGCTGGCCAGGAGCATCGAACGGATGCCCCCGCCGGGACGCCCCGGCTCGACCTTCTACCAGCCGAAATATGACGGTTACCGCTGTCTTGCCCGCGTGGACGACTCCAGCGGGGTGCACCTGTACTCGCGCCGCGGGACCCTGCTGGACGAGGCGTTCCCCGACATCATCGGCCCCTTATATGCGAGCATCCCTGCCGGTACCTGGCTGGATGGGGAGATCGTCTGTTGGTCACGTGGCCGGCTGGACTTCGCGGCCGTTCAGCGGAGGTACGCCGGCCGTGGGCGAGCCGCCGACCTCGCCGTGACCACCCCCGCTCACTACGTGGTGTTCGACGTGCTCGAGACCGGTGGCAGGGATCTGCGCCGGACCCCGCTCAGGGCTCGCCTGAAGTTGCTCAGGGAGTTGTTCCGCCGGATCCCCGCCGGGTCGCCGCTGACCCTCAGCATGCAGACCGATGACTCGGAGCTCGCCGCCGTCTGGCTGGAGGAGATGCCGAAGGTCGGCGTCGAGGGCCTGGTCATCAAGCCGGCAGGCTCGCTTTACCTCCCGGGGCGATCTTGGTTGAAGCTGAAGGCAAGGCAGACGACCGAGGCTGTGGTCGGCGGGGTCACGGGGAGTCTGCGTCGGCCGGCGGCGCTGCTGCTCGGCCGCTACGCCTCAGACACTGGCCGCCTGCACTACGCCGGCCGCACCACCCAGCTCACCGACGCTCAGGCGAAGCTCATCGGCCCGATGCTGACCCGAGCAGCCGCCGCCGATCACCCGTGGCCGGATCAGCTCACGGTCAACTGGAGGTCGAAGCCGACCCGCTACACGAGGGTTCAACCTCTGGTTGTGGTTGAGATCCGCGCCGACATCGCAACCGATCAGGGCCGCAGGTGGCGACACGCCGTCCGGGTGCTCCGCGTGAGGGACATAGCCCCGGAAGAGGTGCCGCTCGACTTGGACTTGGAGACCTGATCGAACGCGCGTTCGTGCATCATGAGGGGGTGGGCGGGCAGAAGCGGTACAACCAGGCGGTCGGCGGCTACGAGATCCCCACCGGGGCCCGCCGTCACGACCTGGACGACGCTGTGGCCGCGATCGTCGCCCACGTGGCGGAGTCAGGCGAGGCCGGCATCTACAACGGCGACGGCAGCTGGCGCGCCGCGATCAACGATCACCTGCTGGCTCCGCTGCTGGAGGGCCCGGACCGGGTGAGACGGGGGGAACGTGCCGACGGGAAGGACACGATCCTCGCTGCGAGCCCCGGAGAGTCGTACGCCGACGTGCAGGACCGGCTCTACCGGTCGCGTCACTACGCCTCGCCGCGGATGGTGAACCGGTTCCGGATCGCCGACGTGCTGTACGCCGGGATTGGCGCCGGCATCCTCGAGCGGGTGCCGAGGGGGCGGGTCGACGACACGGTTGAGATGGCGCTCCAGGCGATCGCCGACGGCTGGCTGGATCAGCGGATGCTGGCGTCGCAGTGTCGAGGCCTCCGGGAGTACCTCGGGTTGCCGGCGGGGGAGTGGACCGATTCGGCGGATGAGGCTGCCGAGCGTGGCCGGGAGATGTGTGGGGCGATGCCGACTCGCCCGACGGCGCCGGAGTACGACGAGGACGCGTGGGCGCTCTAGAAGCGGAGTGCAGCGACGGACTCGACAAGCCCGTCTCGCTCCAGGCTGGCGAGAACCTCGTCCACCGTGGTGCCATCGGCCCACGCATCGGCCATCTGCTGGACGGCGCCGTAGACGACACCCTTCTCCAGGTCGATCTGGTCGAGAACGAAGTTGTCGGGATGGATTGCTTCCACGTTCCAGCGGCTGAGAGCCGGGGCCGGGAAGTCGCGCAGGTTGAAGGTGACGATCACCTGTGCGCGGGCCTTGATCGCGGCGGCCAGCACGTGCCGGTCATTTGGATCCGGCAGGCTGACCGCCTCGATCAAGGGTTCGTAGTCGAGCACCAGGCAGTCCCGGACCCCTCTGAGCATCAGCTCACGTGTTCGGGCAAGCTGGTCGGGGTTCAGGTCGGGCCTGTTCTTGCGGATGCTGTCGAACGTCTCGTCGAGGATCGCATGAGTCCACTTCGCCTGGATCAGGCCAGACTCGGCTATCCGGATGAGCAGATCGCGGACGCTGCTCTTATAGAGCACGTCCGCGTCGTAGACGACGACGAACGACATCTGTCATACCCCTAGCTCTCGCGACAGCTTGGAGAGCTCGTCGGCAGCCTTCCTGCGCGCCTCGTCATCCTGGCGACGGTAGTTCAGGAGGGATTCCGCACGGACTCGCCGATGGCTGCCTACCTTCGTGTAGTCGATCTCGCCGGCCTCAAGGAGGCCGATCAGGAAGGGCCGGGACACGTTGAGCATGTCGGCGGCCTGCTGCGTGGTGAGCTCGGCGTGGACCGGGATGACGGACACGCCTCGCCCGGCGGCCATGTGGGCGAGGATGCGGGCAAGCAAGAGCACAGCCGCACGCGGCACTTCAAGCGTCTCGCTCCCATCTTCGACCTTCATATGGACCATTTCGTCGGACTTGTGCCGGTGAAGGTAGTCACGAATGTGCGGGAGTACCTCGTCGGCGGCTTCGATCTCGGTTCGCGCTGGTAGTACGCGCTCTACTGTGGCGGTGGTCGTGGTCATGGTGTTACCTCCCTTGCAACGCTTGCGCGCCTTCCCTCTGCAGGGGTAATCGCAGTATCCGCAATAAACGAATTAACCGCAAGGGGTTTGGCTGGATCCGGCGTGATCAACTGAGGTAGCCCCGCGTAACCGATCTTGCGCGGTGCGCGTTTATCCCCACGATGGACACACGGGGGAACGTGGCGCTCCAAGAGCGCGCCACGACACACAGGCGGACCGAACTCGCACCGGCCGTACGACACAAGATCGACGTCGCACTCATGGCGGCGCTCGCGGCAGCGGCGTACGCCGTACTCGGCTTGGTCAAGCTGCGGACGTTCCGGGCCACCACGTTCGATCTGGTCATCTTCGACCAGGCCGTACGCGGCTACGCCGGCTTCGGGCCGCCCACGGTCCCCGCCGTCGGCGTCTACCGCGGCCTCGGCCTGGACGCGCTCCAGCTCGCCGACCACTTCTCACCGATCCTCGCCGTGCTCGCGCCGCTGTACTGGCTCCACGACGGGCCCGTGACCCTGATCCTCGCCCAATCGCTGCTGCTCGCGGCCGCGATCCCCCCGCTCTGGCTGTTCACCCGCGCGAAGCTCGGCACGACGGCGGCGTATCTGGTCGTCGTGGCGTACGCGTCCTCCGGCGCCGTCGCCCAGGCTGCCGGGTTCGACTTCCACGAGGTGGCGTTCGTGCCCATCCTCACAGCGGTGACGATCGAGCGGTTCGAGCGCGGCAAGGCGTGGCACGGGGCGCTCGCGGCCGCCGCCCTGCTCCTGGTCAAGGAAGACATGGGGCTGCTGGTGGCGGGGTTCGGCTGCTACCTGCTCGCGACCCGGCGGTGGCGGTACGGCGCCGGCTTCGTCGCCGGAGGTGTCGGAGCCATCGCACTGATCCGCTACATCTTGACGCCGGCAGTGGGTGGTGACCCGGCCACGCACTGGACGTTCAATCATCTCGGCACGAGCGTCACCGGCCTGGTGAAGACCATGGTCACGGATCCGGGGCTGGTGCTGTCCACCCTCATCGACCCGGACGTGAAGGTCGACACCATGCTCGGGCTGGCCGGGCCGCTCGCGGTCGCCTGCCTTCTGTCGCCGCTGATCCTGCCCGCCGTGCCGCTGATCCTGGAGCGGATGCTGTCGGACCGGCCGTTCTGGTGGACCGACGACTACCAGTACAACGCGTTCATCATCGTCATCGTCATCTGCGCGGCCGTGGACGGCGCTGCCCGGTTCCAGCGGTGGGTGCAGAAGCGCAACGGGGGAGAGGGCCGGACGGTCGGGCTTGTGTGGGCGGCGGCGGTCTGCGGGATGTCGCTCGCGTTGACGCCGCAGAACTACTTCGGCCAGCTCGTCGAGCCGTCCTTCTACCGAGGTGACCAGGCCACGATCGAGGCGGCGAGGGCAGCGGTCGACGTGGTGCCGGACGGCGCGCTCGTGGAGGTAGCGAACCGGCTCGGTCCGGCCCTGACCAGCCGGGCGACGGTGCTGCTGTGGGAGCCAAGACCCCACGGAGCCCCGTGGGTGGTCGCTGACACCGGGAACATCTCGTACCCGTTCGGCTCGGTCGAGGATCAGCAGAAGCGGGTGCTCGACCTCAAGCACGCCGGCTACCGCATCGTCCACGAAGAAGGCAGCTACGTCGTTCTCCACCGTCTGGGCAGATGACATCCCGCCCATACGCCTCCTAGGTTGCCGGGATGACGACGGCCAACCCCACCCCCATCAGGACGGGCCAACCGCTGTACTGCGCCACGTGCCTCGGCCACGATGAGCTTGAGCCCGCCCTCGTGATGGTCACCGGTACCAGCTATTGCGGGGAGCATGGCTCCAGGCGAGTGCGCGAGCTGTGGAAGTGGAGTGCGGACGTGCTGGATCGTGAGCAGGAACGCACTCAGGAGCAGCTTCGCGAGGAGAACGAGAAGAGGGCGCGCAGGTCGTGGTGGCGCCGCCGCCGAGGCCCCAGACCGCTCTAGCCGAGAATAGTGGTATCAACGTTGTACCCTATGATGCGTGACTGAACTCGAAGACCTCCAAGCAATCAAGGCAGAACTTGCGACAACCCTTGCCCGCCTCGAACGACTGATCGGGGACATGGGTTCGGCTGGTGACGAAACTGCCGACGTAGCGAGCCTCGAACGAACCAGGGCCATCGAATGGGTCCTGGAACGACATGGGCAGCCGATGCGGCCCATAGAAATCTGGTCCGAGCTACAGGCGCTCGGTCGGAACGATCCCAAGATGGAGGTCCAGGTCACGACCTACGACCTCTGGAAGCGTGAGCGCATCGAAAAGGTGAGCCGCGGTCTATACCGAGCACTCACACGAACCTGAGCCGCGTGTTGCCGATAGCTGTGTCTCTTGGCAGGTCAGCTACCCGTGTGTTGCCGGTAGACCTGTCGGTGCGCCTGCTTACCATCGTGGCGGCGTTGCCGTTAGTGCCGGGCAACCGATCGCCAGGAGGCCCAGGGATGACCGCTACCGACCTCGACCCGCTCTCCGCCGCCGTCGACGGATGGGCCGTACGACTGCACCGCACCGGCCTCGCCGACTCCTCCAAGCGGGCGTACGAAGGCCAGGTGCGCGCATTCGCTGACTGGCTCGCCGGCCAGGACAAGCACGACCCGGCTGACCTTCTGACAGACCGGCACGTGCGGGACTACGCCGTCCGGGACTACCGGCGCTACCTCCTCGCCGAAAAGAACGCCGCCCCAAAGACGGTCAACTCGGCGCTCACCGCCATCTCCAACCTGTTCACGATGCTCGGGCTGGAGAAGCCTGACGTGCCGATGGCTGTCAACAGCAGGGAGCAGCACGCGCCGAAGGCTCTGTCCGAGGACCAGACGCGGGATGTGATGCGGGCGGCGGAGCGTCGCGGGCCGCGTGACCTGGCGATCGCCGCGACGCTTGTCGGCACCGGACTGCGCGTCTCCGAGCTCGCCGCGCTCGACCTTGACGACGTGTGGGTCACCGAGCGGAAGGGAGAGGTGCACGTCCGGGCGGGGAAGGGGGACCGGCCGCGCACGGTGCCGATGAACCCCCAGACCCAGAACGCCACCCGCCGCTGGCTGGCGCACCGTCCGTCCTGGACGAACGCCGACAGTGAGTCGGCCCTGTTCCTCGCCCGTGAGGGGCAGCGGCTCGCCCCACGGTCGGTGCACCACGCCGTGCAGCAGATCGGCCGCGCGGCTGGCGTGCCCGCCCTGGCGCCGCACGTTCTGCGGCACACGTTCGGAACGCTCCTGACCCGCGCCGGAGTCGACGTCGTCCTCATCGCCGAACTGATGGGGCACGCCGACATCAACACGACCCGGATCTACTCCCGCCCGACCCGCGAAGCGATGGACTCCGCGGTCGACCTCATCCACATCGACTACTGAGAGGCCCACGATGACCGAGGGGCTACGCGACTCGATCGCCGAACACGCCATGAAGTGGGCGGGTGCGGTTCCCGACGACCGGGCAGGTGAAGGCAACCCGTCTGGCCGGATTGTCGTGGAGGTCGCCGGCCAGGAACCCTTCGCGCTCGACCTCAACCCCTCCCAGCTGTTCAGCCTCCTGTGGATGTTCATGGACGGCTACCGGAAGGAGCGGGTCCAGGCTGAGCGGGACGCTCTCGCCAAGGAGATGACCGCGCAGATCGTGAAAGTGGCGCGGGAGAATCGGATCGTCGGCGACGTCATCGCCGACGCGCTCCACATGGCTGCGAAGCGGCTCTACCATCCGTGGTACCTCGTGGCCGGCCGCCCCGGCTCGTGGGAGGCAGGCATCGTCATGGAGATGGCCGCGGACGGCGAGGACACCACCGACGCGGACACGGTTGCCCTGCGGGACCTGTTCGTCCGCATGGGGGAGCAGCGGCTCGACGGCGGCGACTTCCTGTCCCTTGCGCTCGGTGAGGCCGCTACCGAGATCAAGAGTCTCGGCACCCTCGCCCAGGGTGTCTGGGCGGATCGCATCGACAACATCGGCGGGCAGTACGCCTCCGACGAGGCACGCGCCGGCTCAACGCAGTTCGGACGATGGAACTGAGGAGACCAAGATGAGTGTTCTTGCGAAGCTGCAGCGGAGGAGTCCGGGCCGGAGGTACGGCAGGAGCCGCGACCGGATCCTGCAGAAGGCGGCCGGCGTCTCCCGCGTCGAAATCATCTGTGACACCGACACCTGGCACTTCATCACCAAGAGAGCGAGGTGCTGTGCCGGGGCACAAGTTGACCAGGAGGACTCCACGATGGTCCGCGGCCGCGTGTCCGGGCCAGACCTCGTCGACCTGCTCGTCACCCTCGGAGACGGAAGCCGGGGCGGTGTCCTCGCGAACTGGCCCGAGGACATGCGCGCGATCGCTGGCCGCGTCTACGACATCGTCGCCGAGGCAGTACAAGCCGTCGACTTGGACTCCAAGGACGGCAAGCGGCTGCCGCCGATCGAGATAGACCACCGCGTCGCGGACGCGGGATAGAGAAAGAGGGGGACCCCGCTATGGTCCGAACACTGCTAGTCCTCGCCGCCGTCGTCGCGGCCGAGTTCGTCCTACTGAGCAACGCCGACGTGACCGCGAGGGACACAACCATCGCGATCCTCGTCGGCCTGGCCGTGGTACTCGCGGTGGCCGCGAACCGGTTCTTGAACTTCCTGACCCGCCCCACGTGGCCGCCGCAGAACAGCTGGGAGCGGTTCTTCGCGCGGCGCCATGCCCGCATCGCTGAGGCCGAGCACCGGAAGTACGCGCTCGAAGACTGACCGCGCGACGTTAGGCCATGGCTCCGCGTACCACCGGGGCCATGGCCAAACCCACCGTGCCTGACCGGATCGTTCTCGAGCGCGACGCCGACGAGAACGTTTCCCTCACCCTTGACGGCGTGCCCCTCCCGTGGGCCATCAGCGCCGACGACCCGATCGAAGTCCGCATCGACCGCGGCTCCGCGCCCGGTGTTCGCTTCACCCTCGTCGCCTGCGAGCTCGAGGTGCAAGACCGCCGCTTCCCAATTGGTTCGATGGGGGAACACTCCCCGGAGAGGGCGGCTTCGCCGTTGGAGGCGGCGGCGAAGCTCGCCCCGAACCATCCCGCGCTGCGTTGGTGGCCGGCGAACGACGCCCACCAGCACAGACGCAGCCCCGGCGGTGAGGACACCACGGCCTGCGGGATGCCCGGCCCGCTGTTCCTCGCTGACGCGACCGCGCCCCGCTGCGACAACGGATGCTGGGACTAGCCCAACCCACGGCGCCGGCGGCAGCGGCCCGCGACGTCACCGGCCGCCAGGGCGTGAAGTCCCGCGAGGCGGCCCGGATCGTCTCCGACCTACTGGCAGCTCCCGTCCCGGCCCGGCGGAGCTTCCTGACGTCCATCAAGCCGGGGGAGATGGCGTTCATCCTGCAGGAGGCGCAGCGCGTCACCGGCAGCCTCTACGGCCTATGGCATGACACACCGTCCGGGTTCGTCGAAGACGTCCTCGGCGAGACTCTGTGGGGGCTGCAGAAGCAGGTCATCGACGCCATCGCCATCCCCGGCATCAAGCGTGTTGTCGTCCCCGCCGCGTTCGGCGTCGGTAAGACCTATCTCGCCGGCCGGATGGTCGCGTGGGCGGGCGCGGTGAACCCTGTCGGTTCCATGGTCATCGTGACGACTGCGACCCGGATGCGGCAGGTCAGCAACCAGCTGTGGCCGCACATCAAGACGGCCGTGGCGAAGGGGAACATCCACGGGGGCGAGACCGACCAGGTGCAGTGGAAGGCCAAGGACCAGTACGGCAACGACGTCCGCATTGCGTACGGCTTCACCGCCCCTGAACATGACGAGGCTGCGATGCAAGGGGTTCACGGGACCCCTCGTCTGCTGCTGGTCGTCGACGAGGCCGGCGGTATCGCACCGCTCATCGGCGCCGGCACGAACAACCTGCTGACCGGTGACGCGAAACTGTTGGCGATCGGTAACCCGGCCATGGACACGCAAGGGTCGTGGTTCGAGAAGGTGACGCTGGAGGGGGAGTCGGGGGAGGAGCCGACTACCCGGGCCATTCGCATTTCGGCGCTGGACTCGCCCGGCATCACCGGGGAGCCGACACCGGTCTGCCGGGCGTGTGTGCCGAACATCGACGGGCACACCATCGCCGGGGGTGTGCCGTCGCACCTGCCGGACCGGGACTGGCTGAACCGGACGCTGCGGGACTACGGCGTGATCGTCCCAGCGGACGCGCCACTGCACGAGGTCGCCGAGGCGGCGCGGGACTCCCACCCGTACATCGTCGCGAAGGTGATGGCGGAGTTCCCGAAGGGCACCGGGAACCAGGTCATGCCGGCGTCGTGGGTGGAGGCCGCCGAGCTCGCCGAGGACCCAACCGGCGAAGGCTACGTCCGGCCGTGTGATCTCGGCCTGGCCGATGAGACGGACACGTTCACGGTGAAGCGTGGCGCGTGGATCCGCCTCGGTGTCGACGTCGCCGCAGACGGCGGGGACGAGTTCGCCGTCTACCGCGCGATCGGTGACGTCGTGCACCAGGTCCACTCCTCGTCCGGGGCGCAGAACGCGGATCCGGTGGTGGTGGGGGAGAAGGTGCTCGACCAGATCGACCGGGCGCAGAAGCTCGCCGACGCGCTCGGCACTGAGGCGAAGGTCCGGGTGAAGGTCGACGGGAACGGTCTCGGCTGGGGTGTGGTCGGGAACCTGCAGCGGTGGGGCAAGAACGACCGGCACAAGGCGGAGATCGTCAACGTCATGGTGTCGGAGTCGTGCGAGCTCGAGGACGAGGGTGCGGTGATGCGGCCGTACCGGAAGCGGGACGAACTGTGGCTCGCCGGCCGGTTCCTGATGCAGCCTGACCCCTCGACCGGGTTCGGGCGGCTCCGGCTGCGGGTGGATCAGACGTGCAAGGTGCAGATGTCCCTGCCGAAGCTGGGCAACAACGCGCAGGGGTACACGGTGGTGGAGTCGAAGAAGTCGATGCGGGCCCGTGGTGTCTCGTCGCCGGACCGGGCGGAGGCGGCGCTGCTGGCGCTGTACGAGCCGATCCCGTTGAAGCGGCGCCGCCGGGGACTCCTCAACTGAGACTCGAACGGTCGAACGGTCGAACGCTCGAACAACTGGGAGCAGCGGCGGCTAATTTGGCTGCGATTGGCCGCTGGTAGCCGCTCGGTAGCGGTCGGCGTGGTCGTGGACACCCTTGGGCCCGCTGCTGCCGTTCGGCCCCTTGGTCCGGCACACCGTTCCGGCCGCTGACCCGCAGTACGGACAGTCAACCTTGATGGCGAGCTCGTGGCGGCGCACAGCCTCGGCGTACGCCGCCTCGTTCCGCGCCCTGCGCTTCTCGTCCGTCTCGCGAATGTCGTGGCAGACCTCGCCGAACTTGTTGACGGCCAGGAGCATCGTGCTGACGTCGCCCTGCTCGATGAGCTCGTGGAGGAGCGCGGCGAGTGTGGCGGCGTACTCCGCGCCGTTCTGGAAGTCGTAGTAGTTCCTGGCGTGGTGTTCGGAGCTCTCGATGATGCGGTCGACGTCGCGACCCAGCTGGAACAGTTCGGCAGGCTTCAAGTCGGAGGTGTCGGTCACTCGTTCTCCTTGGGTGGGTGGGGCATGCGGAGGGTAGCGCCGCCGTCGAGGCGGGCGTCGGCTGCCGTCCTGGCGTTGGCCTCGGCGGTGCGCCAGATGACGTCGAGGACGTGGGTGGGGGAGTTGGCGTCGGCCGACGCCTCCCGGATGTAGCGCGCGGTCGTGTCGAAGTTGGCGTGCGCTGCCATCTGCTGGATTCTCCGTTCCGCCACGCCGTTCGCGGCCGCGGTGGTGATTGCGGCGACGCGCATCATGTGGGGGGAGAGCTTCGCCATGGAGGCTTCGTCGACGCCGATGGCCCTCAGCTTCTTCCACGCTGACACCCGGTCCATCGGCGTGCCGTTCTTGGTCCTGAACATCCACCCCTCGGTGCGGCCCTCGTGCTCGGCCATGGCCAGGATCGCGTTGCGGACGCCGTCCGGGATGGTCACCCAGTCGTCCTTGTTGCGCTTCCGCTCGACCATGATCCGCCAGTAGGTGCGGCCGTCCTCGTGGTTGTGGTGCTGCTGGAGGCCTTCCAGCCTCATGCTGAGGGCTTCGCTGATCCGAACTCCGGTGGCGGCGAGCAGCAGGACCAGGGCGTACGTGCGGGGCCCGTCCTTGCGGGCGGCTTGGAGCACAGCGCCGCCGTCCGCCTGGGACACTCCTGGCGTCTTCCCGATGGGCTGGACTGTGGGCGGCTTCACCTTCGCGGCCGGGTCCTTGTCGATGTAGTCGGCGCTGGCGCAGTAGTCGTAGAAGCTCCGCAGGACGGTGATCGCCTTCTTGGCGCTGGCGGTCGACACCTTCGGGCTGACGATCAAGTGCCGGCGGTAGGCGTCGATCGCGGTCCTGTGCACGTTGAGGACGCCCACGTTGGGTGCCTCGCCCTTGAGCCAGGCGATGAACTTGCGCAGCTCGCGCGAGTACACCTCACGTGTGGGGTCTGATGGGAGTGACAGGAGCCATTCGCCGACGACGTGCTTGAGGTCGTCCGCGTACGGGTCTACGAGCGGGTCCAGGTAGGTGGCGGTGTGACGCGTAGCCGGCTGCAGGCTGTGCTGCACGACGGGTACGAGGGCGCTCTCAGAGGTCGGTTCCACCGCTCAAACGTATGCAACAGAATCCAAGTTCTGTTGTATCAGGGGTGGTGTTTTGCAAGATCATCTTTAGGGGGAGTCAGTCACCCTGAAGATGGGTGCAGGCGGGCGGATCGCAGTCCACGACCCGGAACGAATGCCGCTCCGGCCACGCCGCCGACACCACAGCCGCGCAGATGGCCAGCAACACCACCGCGAGGATGACCTTCTTCCTGGTCGTCATCGCTCGCCCCCGTCAACTGCCTGCTGAATCGTCAGGCGTTCCCAACCGCCTGTGTCGTCGCGGTACTCCTCGTGGAGCAGCCTGTAGCGACCCTGCCGGAGTTCGGCCAAGCCTTCCACCGCGTCATGGGCGCCGTGTGCATCCACGAAGTATTCGACCGGGCACACCGGAAACGGGCAGTCGGCAGGGTGCTCGATCACGTACAGGCGCTTCGGCAGCTTCGGCGCCTTCTTCTCGTGACGCCAAGCCCGATCCCCTCCACCCCTGGTAGCGGACCCGGCCCCCGGAGCTTTGACCGTCCAGCACGCGACGCCAAGCTCGTTCGGGTTGCCTTCGCGCCCTTCGATCTCGACCTCGTCGACGACGATGATCGTGTGCCGGTCGTCAACGAAGTTGGGCGGCGGCTCCTCCTCTGCGTCCTCGGGCTGCGCTTTCTCTCCGGTGAGGTAGTCGGCGTAGCGCACGTCGGGGTCGCCCTCGTCGCCCTCGTCGAGGTCGTCTTCGTCCTCGGGCGGGTTCGTCATGGCGAACAGCACCCGCTGCAACAGGCCGCCCAGGTGGAGCGACGCGAACGTCTGCGCAGCCGGCCAGTCGCCGCTATCCGCGTACTCCCGAGCGCGTATCTCGTCGGCGTTCCCGGGCCGGGTCCACCCTTCTGGCTCGGTCGGCTCGTGCTCACCCATTGATTTCCCCATGTCGTCCATGCCGAAGTATGGGCTGGCGGGATGCCTGATCGTGTCGAATTACGCCGTGTCGGCTAGGCGTAGAGCCGGAGCGCGACGACCGCCAGCAAGCCAATGAGAGCCCACGCGATACCCGCAGCCACCCGCCAGGCGATGGCTGACCGGGAGCTACGCGGCTCTGGTGGCGTCGCCGGCATCGTCGTGCATGGTGCGGAGCATCTGCCGGCCTTGCTGGAATCCGTCTGACACGTCCGCGAGAGCCTTCACGGTCTCGTAGATCGGTGACAGAACCGTCGGGTCGACACCGAGGCGGGTTTCCGCGTCGCGTGCGAACGCCACCACTCCCCCAGCGAGATCCACGAACGTCGACGTCAGCGCCAGGAGGGCCTGGTCGAGCTCGGCGCGGGTCTGAGGCTTGCTGGTCAGTGCGTCCAGGTCCATGGGATGTCCTGCTCCTCCGACGAGCCGTCCTGTGGGGCGGGTGAAGCCGCGGTGTCAGCTCTACGACCGCGGCCCCACCCAGTCATCGGGTGCCAGGAAGATTGGCTGCTGTGGCTGTGGGGTCAAGCCCAACGACCCGTCGCTCTCCGAGTCCTCGCCTTGACACTTCGGCGCTACATCTGACTTATGCTGAACGCTACGGGTATACGTTTTCGACGGGGAGTGACTGTGAGTCCACGTTCAGGGCCGGGGAAGCGCCTCAACGGCGCAAACGGGTCCGCAGTGGGGACTGCCAGTCCCACCCCGGGTGGCGGGGTGGTCGCTGGCAGGGTCCTGCGTGCCCTGCGCGACGGGACCGGGGCGTCTCGGGAGTCGTTCGCGGAGAACCTCGGCGTCGATCCGGACACGGTGAAGTCGTGGGAGACCGGAAAACGGCCGCTGGGCAACGCCAGGGCACACACGGTGCGGATGATCGGGCGGGAACTGCTCCGTGGCGGCGCTGAGACCGGCGGTGTGCAGCTGCTGGAGACAGCGATGGACGCTGACGGGTTCCTGGCGGACGTGTGGGCCGGCTCGGACCCCGCCCGGTGGCTCCTGGCCGGTGTTGTCGGCACCCGGGAGTTGTTCGACCTGGTTGCGTGGCCGCTGACGGGCGCCCCACCGGTCGCGTTGAAGGATCTGGTCGGCGACGACCACTCCCCCACGTTCCGCCCGGCAGAGCAGGCGCACTTCTACGACGCATTGCGCGATGGGGCGGACAATCCGGCCGGTGGTGTGCTGCTGAGGAGGCAGGCGTACTTCCTGTCGTCTCGTGACACGCGCACCCAGACCCGGGATTGGCTCGCGCAGACTGAACGGGCCGGGCTGAGGCAGGTTTCGGGTGATCCGTGGCCGTCCGGGTGGGTCACACACCGGTCGTTGGCTGTTGCGAGGGCCTGCCAGGGTGACCCGGACCTGCTGCGGGCGTTCATCGGCTCCCAGGTCGCCGGGGACGACCGGGCGGAGATGGCGAACCTCGTGTACTGGTGCTACTGGGTCGCTTCCGGTGGACAGGCCGCGTCGGACGAGTTCATGGCGAAGGCTTCGCCAGCCCAGTTGCACGTCAAGACGCTCCTCGAGCACCTGGCCGTGCAGCTGCACGGCGACAACCCCTACATCGACCTGTCGGCGTACTCGGTGGAATCGCTGGTGCGTCGCTACCCCAGAGCGCTGCTTGGTGACCGCAAACTGGCAGGCAGCCTCGCCGGCAGCGCTGAGCGGTTGCTGTCCAGTGGCCCCGAATTCCCGTTGACCCATCGCGCGTTGGACCGCATCGTCTTCGCCGCACGCATTGCCCAGGAGGAAACTGCATGACGAACCCTGACTGCGCGCTCGCCGTCTTCGTGTACGAGGTCGGCTACCTGAAAAGTGTGCCGCGTACGGGATGGGCGGTCGGCGGGGTTCAGGGGCGCCTTGAGTCGGTTGCCGAGCACTCGTTCCGCACGGGTCACCTGGCTCACGTGATCGCGCTGGCTGAGGGCGGCAACGCTGATCGTGCCGCCGTGCTCGGCCTGTACCACGATGTTCCCGAGACGCGGACGGGTGACATCCCGCACCTTGGGCGGCGCTACCTCACCGCCGCCGAGGCGGAGGGGATCATCAAGGACCAGACCGTTGACCTGCCGGAGATCGTCGCCGGCCCGATCCGCGATGCCGTTGTCGAGTTCGAGGCGCAGCAGACGGCGGAGGCCCGGTACGCGCGGGAGGCTGACAAGCTGGAGTGCCTGGCGCAGGCGCGGCAGTATCAGATCGGCGGGGCGCAGGACATCGACACGTGGATCGAGTCGTCGGTGAAGGCGCTGCAGGGTGCGTCACCGACCGCCCAGCTGTTGGCGGAGCAGTTGCAGGCCACTCCCCCGGGCACCTGGTGGCGCAACGCGCAGAACGGCGTCTAACACACACCACGCGACATTAGAGCCGCGTAACCCATACCTTCCGGCCGGCGTTAACTTTGACGAGAACCCGGCCTGCGGGCGGCCCGTGAACTGGGGATTTCGCTGAGAGGCGACGTCACTGGCACACATCACGGGAGGGAGCCCCACCTTGCCGCAGCAAACCCCGCCGGACGGCAACCTTGACCATGACTGGATCGTGGCCGCCGAGGTCCGCGTAGACAGGAAGGTCGCGAAGCACGCGAACCTGCGAGGCAGTTTCCGCACCAACGAAGGTCAACGCATCGACGCCCTGGAGACGTACTGCCGGGCATGCAAACGGCCGTGGGACGACGTAGCCGACGAACCGTGCTCGGCGCTGATCAACAACGAACACCTGCGGGGCGGCCCGATCGGTGAGCGGGCGAAACGGAAGGTCTACGACCCGGTCGGAATCGTCATCGCCGGCCAGCCGATCAGCCGGTACGGCGTGGACGCGTATGTCGGCATCGACTGAACCGCCCTCCAACAGCCGCCGCGCCATCCGCCGGGCCCGCATCACAGCAGATCCGTCGCTCGCCCCACACGGCAAAGAGTCGACGTACGTGAACTGGGGATGCCCGTGCACACCATGCAAGCGGGCACACGCCGAGGCTGGGATGGAATACCGGCGGAAGCGGGCGCGGCGGCTACGGGAGAACCCCGACCTGCCAGTCCAGCACGGCAAGCCCGGAACCTACTCCAACTGGGAGTGCCGCTGCCCGCCGTGCACGGCAGCACACACCGTCGCGTCACACCACAAGGTCAGCCCGCGACGCTAGACGCACGGGACCCATAGCGTCCCGCGGCGTGACCACTCCCTCCACGGATCAGCTGCGCATCTTCCGTGACGTCGCAGGACTCGTCCTCGCCTTATCCGGGTTGATAGGGCTCGGTGTGGTCGCGTTCGTCGTTCATCCGTTGTTCGGCTGCACCGTGCTCTCTTTGATGGCCGTGGGTGTCGGCGGCTGGCTCGCAACCGGCAAGGCGTAAGGGGCGGCCAGTGGCAGGCCGACGCAGATTCCTCCCGGGCCTTCGGGAGAAGGTGGCCGGCGCGACGGAGCAGAAGTCTCTGCTCTCGACGTCGGGGGTGATGCAGCCGATCGTCCTCGGCGGCGCCGGATCCGGGATGCGGTACGGGTGGGAGGACCGGGCCGCAGGCTGGGACCTGGAGAAGGCCGTCGCCGAGGGGTTCGAGCGTGAGGTGTGGGTGTTCCGCGCCATCCAGGCGATCTCGGGGCACGCGTCACGGCTGCCGTTCGGCATCGGCCGGAACATGGTCGACGGGGAGTACCAGGAGACGCTGGAGGACCATCCGCTGCTGCGGGTGATGAACAAGCGGGCCAACCCGATCGAGACCGGCCGCATGTTTCGCAAGCGGCTGTCGGCGCAGTTCCTGCTCTCGAAGCGTGGCGTGTTCGTCGAGGTCACCAAGTCGAGGGCGGGCCGGATCGCGCGGCTGGACCTGCTACCTCCGGAGCGGGTCATCCCGACACCGGACCCTGGCGGAGACTACATCGCCTTCTTCGAGTTCCACGAGCGGGACGGAGAGGTCCGGGAGATTCCGCCGGAGCGGATCCGGTGGATCCGGGACCCGCACCCGACCGACCCGTTCTCGTCGGTGACGCCGCTGGAGGCGGCAGGGATCTCCGTGGACATGGACATCCTGTCCCGGCTGTTCAACGTGTCGTTCATCCGCAACGACGCCCGGCCCGGTGGTGTCCTCGGTATCGACGCCGACGGCATCGACGACGACGAGATGAAGCGGATCGAGTCTCGGCTGCTGCCGGGCCCGGAGAACGCGGGGAAGATCGCCGCGATCGGTACCGGCCCGGGGGGCATGAGCTACGTCGACACGGCTGCGAAGCCGCGTGACATGTCGTACGAACACACCTCGATCAACGCGAAGAACGAGATCCTGTCCGCGTTCGGGGTGCCGGAGTCGATCGCCGGGAACGCCTCGGAGCGCACCTACGCGAACGCGGAGCAGGAGGCGTTCAACTTCTGGGCCGAGACGATGCTCCCGCACCTGGAGATGATCGCCTCACCGTTCGACCCGGACATCGACGACGTGTGGGACCCGTTCATCGACACGTCGTCGATCGAGGTGCTGGAGCTTCCCCGGCGGAAGCGGCGGGAGGAGGCCCGGCAGGAGTTCAAGGACGGGCTCATCTCCATCGACGAGTACCGCAAGGACGCCAAGCGGGACCTGTACGACAACGCCCACTCCCGGGCACTGTGGATCTCGCCGTCGAAGGCGCCGGTACCGAAGGAACCGTCGGACGCGGAGGCGCTGGGCATCCTTCCGACTGGCGGACCCGGGGAGGGCGGCCCACCAGCCGAGGGTGGGATGCCCGGGTCGGGCGGGCAGCCACCTGCACCGACCGAACCCGACGCCGGTACGGCCATCGACGCGGTGCATGAGGCGCGCGGCGGGGACGGCACAGCGGCGGATGCGGTGCAGGAAGCCCGCGGCGACGTCGCCGGCGGCACGGCTGCCGACAGCGTGTTCGCGGCGCGTGGCGGGACGGCAGCGGGCAGCGCCGAGTCGGCTGTCAACGCGGCCCGCGCCGGGGTCGACACGGTCGGGGCTCCTGGAGCAGCGTCGGCGGCCGTCGACGCGGCCCGGACGATGGAGACGAAAGCTGCCAGCCCGTTCGTCGAGTACGACCCTGGCGAGGACGAGGCACGCCGGCTGGAGATCGCGTGCGCCGCGGCGTTGGATGCGCTGCTGGCTCGGCAGGCCGGTGTCGTCGCCGCCAAGCTCGACTCGCCGAAGACGAGGAAGGGCACCCGCTACTGGCAGCCTGACTCCCCCACCGACACTCGAGGCGGGGACAAGCCGATCGACCCGGGAAGGGTCGTTGACGAGGACCGGTGGGTGCAGGCGACCTCGGAGGCGTTGCAGCCGATCGTCGAACCCGCTGCTGCCGAGGCTGGCGCTGGGCTGCTGGCAGCACTGGCCGCGGCTGGTGTCCTAGCCGGCGGTGCCGCTGCGGGCGCCGGCCTGGCCGGGCAGGCGGCGCAGACATCTGCCAGCACGATCCTTTCGGCGCTGACCATCGCCGGAGAGGCGACGAGAGAGCTGCTGGAGGAACTCGCCAAGGCGATCGTCGCGGCGCAGCTGGTGCCGATCGGTCTGGACGAGTTGCAGGCGGTGGTGCGGCAGTTCTACCTGGCCCGGTCGCGAGGGTTCGCCGAGAGTGTGGCGACGACGGTCGCGCAGGCCGTTGTGAACGGCGCCCGCGATGCGGTTGCGGAGTCGTTGACCCCGGTGCCGGAGTTGGGCAGCGACGTCGACGTGGTCGACGACATGGTGGGCATCGTCCGGTTGTGGCGGACACGCGGCGACGAGAATGTGCGGCCGGCGCACCAGGAGCTGGCCGGGCAGATACGGCCGATCGGTGAACCGTTCATCGTCGACGACTTCCCACTCCGCTACCCCGGTGACCCCCTCGGACCCCCGTCCCTCGTGCGCCATTGTCGTTGCTGGCTGGCATATAGAGCGACCGCGACGGGCAGGTTCGTTCCCGCACCGCCAGGTGAGGTCAGGTCGGAGCGTTCCAGGCTCGCGGGGGCGCGTTGAGGCCGCGACCTTAGCCGTCTCGGGTCGGCATGGTGCCGCCCATGCCGCCGCAGTTCCCTCCCACGCTTGAGCACAAGGTTCGCCGCAAGCCGTGGAACTCGGCGCTGCACCCCCGGGACCGTCTGGGGCGGTTCATCGAGACCGGCGGACTTGCCCGTGTCTGGGGTGGTGGGGTCGCCCGGGTACTTGGCGTCTCCGGGAACGGCTACGTCCGCGTCGAAGGCTACGACCGGCCGGTCCACCGGTCCCGTCTGGCGATGGTGGAGCGGCCTGGCGGTGGCAGGCCCACCCGGAGCAAGGACAAGGTGCTCGCCGAGGACGAGCGGCGGGAGACCGGCGGAACGGCCAGGCGGAGGAAGCCGGCCCGGGAGAGGGACGACCGGCTGGGCGGGGCGCCTGACGGTGACCAGAAGCCGGCCGGTGTGCGTCGCCTCGCGCAGGGCGCACCCACGAAAGAGCCGCAGGCCGGGCCGAAGCGGTTCTCGTCGCTGCAGGCTGTCATGGCGCACTGGCGCAACGGGGCCGACGATGACGACGACCAGACCCGAGATAACGCCGAAGAGATCACGTCGGCGTCGCAGAGCGATGGCGGCGCGTTCGTCATCGGCAAGTACAACGGCAAGTGGAGGGTGTTCACCGCCGCCCGCGGGAGGGCGCTTCGCAGTACCTACGCGACCAAGCGTCATGCGTTCCTCGCTGCGGCCGAGTTCGAGAAGATCGAGGTCGACGGTGAGAGGTTCGACTGGGAGTCCCCTGGCCTTCTGGACCGGCGCAAGAAGGCCGGCGACAAGCTCCGCATCGCCACCAACCGGGCCCATCACAATGCCATCGCGACGCTCACCCGGGAGAGGGAAGAGAAGCGGGTAGCGGCCGGCAAGTCTCCCGCCCGCGGCGAGACCGCGCAACCGCCCACACCCGAGACGCCGACTCCTGGCCAGCCGGAAGGCTCGCCCGAGGATCGGGTCAACGCGGCGATTCAGGGGATCATCCAGCAGGTCGACGCCGCCCACGCCGCCCGCGTCCCGGAAGTCCAAGCCTCCGACATCGGGCAGGAGTTGGGCAACCTCAAGCGGCGCATGGAGCGCGGCGTCATCTCCGACGAGGATCGGGACGCCGCGATCGCCGACGTTGCTCAGAAGCTCCGCACCCAGGCCGATGAGATCGACCGGACCGTCACCGACAACTTCGCCCCCGTCCCTGACGAGGAAGTCCCCGCCTACCAGGACGCGTCCCGGCGGCTCAAAGCGGTCGCAGACCAACTCCTCCCCCAGGCGCCCGGGCGGGGCGAGGGACGGGACGAGGGTCGGGCCCAGCCCGACATCGACTCCATCGTCGACGAGCTGCAGAACATCCCGGCGAACGAGCCACGCGAGACCCAGGGCGTGCTCGGGAAACTCCGCGTGGCGCAGGGAGGCGGCCGCGGTCGCGACATGACCGACGCCGAGCGTCGCGGCATGATCCGGCAGGCCGCGCAGGACGCCCGCCAAAGCGCAGAACAACTGGAAGAGAGCGCCGAGTTCTACGCAGACCACAAGCCGGAACGGGCCGAGCAGTACCGGAACGCCGCCGCACGCATGCGCCGGATCGCCGACACGCTCGCCCCCGACGGCACTCCGCGCCCCGAGGCGGAGCCGACTCCCGAAGCGCCTGCGGACCCGCGCGAAGGGTTCAGCGACGTCGAGCGTGCCCTGATCCGCAACGGCGTCGACGACATGGCCGGCCAATACTTCGGCGGCCCCATGAACTTCGGCAAGAGCGACGCCGTCCGCTACGTCTCCGAGATCCTGGAGAACCGGCACCCCGAACTTCGGGAGCGGGACCGGGAGAAGCGGCACCACGTCTGGGACGCGGTAGAGGCCGAGATCAACGAGCGGCCCGACGTCCTCAACCTGCCAGAGGACGAGCGGAAGCGGCGTGCCCAGGAGCGGCGAGACCGCGCCAACGAGATCGCCACCGAAGCCGGACAGGCGTACCAGGCCGACGACTACGACCGAGCCGAGCAGCTCGTCAACGACGCAGAACGGCTCGACCCGGCCGCGCGGGACGGTCTGATCCCCAGCTACGCCCAGATGCGTGAGGGCATTCAGAAGCGTCGCGACCAGGCAGCGGCCGCCAGCCGGGAGAATGAGGCACAGCGCCAACCCCAAACGCCAGAAGGAGCCCCCGGTGCCGAACTACCGCGAGATCGCGGAGAACTACTGGAAGACGTACCTGCCGAGCCGGTACGCGAAGGTGGACGACCCGGAGACGTTCTTCAGCGACCTGGCGAATCAGGTGAGGGACGAGATCAGGGCGGCGCTGGTGGACGCGAGGCCGGAGGCCGTCCTGCCGGAGAACCCGACGTATCTGGACGTGAAGGCGGCGCACGAGCAGGCGAGGAAGTCGGCGGAGGAGATCGCGCTGCACGACCTGGTGTACCTGCCGCCGGAGCCGGGGACGGAGAACAAGCGGCTGGCCGGCCTGGTCCTGCTCGGGTGGGAGGACGAGGACGAGCAGGCACCGCCACCCGAAAGCGGCGCGGCAGCGCAGCCGAACAGCACCCAGTAGCGGCTGGCCGGGCGCACCGGTTCAAGCCGGAGGGCCAGGCCGACCTTGCGCCGAAGGGTGAGCGGGCGAAGCTCGACGCCAACATGGCGGCGCTGCGTCTGCTGCGGAAGCTGGAGGCCGAGGACCGGCAGGCCACCGCGGCTGAGCAGAGAGTCCTTGCCCGGTGGGCCGGCTGGGGGTCTCTGGCCGACGTCTTCAACGAGGACAAGGGCAGGTTCGCGGCCGAGCGTGCCGAACTCAAGCAGCTGCTCACCCCGCAGCAGTACGAGGACGCCAACCACAACGTTCTGAACGCGCACTACACCGACGCGAAGATCGTCGGCGAGGTGTGGCGCGCCATGCAGGGGCTCGGCTTCCGGGGCGGAGACGTCCTCGAGCCGGGCTCCGGGTCCGGGAACTTCATGGGATTGGCGCCTGAGAACACGCACATGACCGGTGTCGAGCTCGACCCGATCACCGCCGCGATCAGCCGCCACCTGTACCCCGACGCAGACGTCTACAACGAGTCGTTCGGCAGCTCCCCGTTCCGTGAGGGTGTGTTCGACGCCGTCGTCGGCAACGTGCCATTCGGCAGGTACCCGGTCAACGACAAGACCTACAACCCGGGCCTGAAGCTGAACATCCACGATCACTTCATCCTGAAGGCGCTCGCGAATACCAAGCCTGGCGGCATCGCCACGGTCGTCACCTCGTCGTGGACGCTCGACAAGGCGGACCCGGACGCACGTCAGCGGATCGCCAAGTACGGCGACCTGCTCGGCGCCGTCCGGCTCCCAGGCAAAACACATGCTGAAGCCGCCGGCACCGATGTCGTTACCGACGTGCTCGTGTTCCGGCGCCGCAAAGAGGGCGATGCGCCGGCCGACACCACGTGGCTGCGTGCGTCCCCGGCTCTCCACCCGGACGGGCGTCCTGTCCTCGGCGTCAGGCCGAAGGATCCAAACCAGGAGCCGCGGCGCTACGACATCAACGACTACTTCCGAGACAACCCCGACAAGGTCCTCGGCACCATCGAGGACGGCGGCTACAACGCCATGGCCGTCAACGCGAACGGCGACGTGCAGACACAACTGCGTGCCGCGCTGAAGGACATCACCGACAAGGCGAACGCAGCCGGGCGCGGCTGGAACCCTGACACCGACCCGGACGCGCCACCCCTCGTGAAGCGGAACGTCGGCGGCGGCCGGGAAGGGCGGATTGCCTACCTCGGCGAGGACGCTGAAGGCACCGGGCCCAACAAGAAGGGCCGCGGGCACCGGTTCGAGATCGTCGAGCACGGCCGCGTCGTCGCGCTGGACGTGCCGAAGACGCAGCAGGAGGAACTGCGCGATCTCCTGCAGATCCGTGACGCCGCCGACGAGCTGATCGAGGCCGAAACCACCCATAACGACGACCATCCTGGGCTGGCGGACGCCCGGAAGCGGCTCAACAAGCTCTACGACGCCTACGTGGCGAAGTACAAGGGGCCGATCTCCCGCTACGAGGAGACCGATACCACCGACAAGACGACCGGCAAGAAGACAGTTACCCGTCGCACTCCGCCGGTGATGCGGTTCGTCATGGACGACGAGGGCGCCGCGTCCCTGTTCGGCCTGGAGCACGGCTTCGACCCGGGGACAGGCAAGGCGCACAAGGCTGACATCTTCCACAAGCGGCAGATCGACCGGAACCGCGATGTCAAGGAACGCGCGGATACGCCGGAAGATGCGCTGGCGCTCGCCGCTGAGCGTGGCGAGGACATCGACGCCGCCACCCTCGCCCGACTCCTCGACGTCAAGCCGGAGCAGGTCGAGGACCTGGTCGTCGGGCAGCGCCTCGCGTACATCGACCCCGAAGGTGACGGCAGTTACGTCCCGGCCGACCTGTACCTGTCTGGGAACATCCGCAACAAGCTCGCGGTGGCACGCGAGGCTGCGGAGAAGGACCCGAAGTGGCAGAGGAACGTCGAAGCGCTCGAGTCGGCGATGCCGGCCGACGCGACTCTGGATGACGTCCCGAAGCAGCTCGGTGCCCCGTGGATGGGCACGGATGTCATTCGAGCGTTCGCCAAGTCCCTGATGCGGACCGACGTCCAGGTCGAGTGGGACAAGGAGGACGGCTGGAAGGTCACCACCCCGTCGCGTGGTCGTTCGCGGGCCGCCGAAGAGGAGTGGGGTACCCCGGACCGGTCGTTCTACAAGCTGCTTGAGGCGATCCTCAAGCAGCAGCACAAGATCATCACCATCAGGCGGAGGAACGACGACGGCACCAGTTACGTCGACCCGAAGGCCGGGGAACTCGCCACCGCCGCCGCGGCGAACATCGAAGCCGCGTGGAACGACTACCTGTGGTCGAATTCCAAGGTCGGCGACCTAATCACCAAGCGGTACAACCAGCGGTTCCGGTCGATCGTCCCTCGAGTCGCGAGCACCCGTACCCGCGCCTACCCCGGCATGAACGCCGAGAAGACGCTCCGGCCGCACCAGAACGCTGGTGTGAACCGCATTGTGTCCGACGAGGCGGTGCTGCTGGAGCACGTCGTCGGCTCGGGCAAGACGTTCACCCTCGCGGCCGGGGCGATGGAGCTGCGCCGCCTCGGGCTCGCGAACAAGATCGCCTTCAATGTGCCGAACCCGCTGATCTCCCAGTGGATGTCGGAGTTCAGGGAGCTGTACCCGAATGCGCGGGTCCTCGCGGTCGACTCCGACTCGTTGAAGGGACCTGGTGCCCGGAAGCGGTTCGCGGCGAAGGTGCGTAACAACGACTGGGACGCGGTCATTTTCACCGGGGAGGCGTTCGAGGCGATCCCTGTCAGTGAACAGGCGTTCCGCGACTACATGCAGGTCGAGCTGGACGCGCTCGACGCCCGCATCCGGAAGGCGAAAGCCAAAACCGGGAAGAAGGTCAACACCAAGCATCTCGAAGCCGCGAAGGCTGCCCTCAAGGCGAAGATCGCTGAGGCGGTGAAGAAGCGGTACGACGAGGGTGGGATCACGTTCGAGGAGCTCGGCATCGACTACGTGATGGTCGATGAGGCTCACCGGTTCAAGAACCTGCCGTTCGCCACGACGATCCAGGGTGTGCAGGCCCCGAACGAGGCCGACCGTGCCCGCGATATGCACATGAAGTTGAACCTGCTGCGGGACCGCGCCACGGGCAGGGGTGGCCCCAAGCGGGTTGTGTCGTTCGCGACCGGCACACCAATCAGCAACAGCCTCGCCGAGATGTACACGATGATGCGGATGCTTCGCCCTGACCTGCTGGAAGAGGCGAACATCGAGGACTTCGACTCGTGGGCGGCGACGTTCGCCCGGATCGAGAAGAAGGTCGAATCCGACAACTCGTCCAACGGGTACGTCGAGAGGGTCCGGTTCCGTGGATTCACCGACGCGATCGGTGACGGTCTGCGGATCTGGCGCACGTTCGCAGACACGGTGTCGGCGAAGCACCTGGAGGACGCGGGCTACCTCAAGGTGCCGAAGCTCCATGGCGGTGCACGCAAGGTGCACGTCGTCGAGCGCAGCGAAGCCCAGGATGCGGCGAAGGCGTCGTTCAAGGCGCGAATCGAGGCGATCGCCGCTCGCGGAGGCAAGCCGGGGAAGGGCGACGACATACCGATCGCTGTCATCGGCGATGGCCGCGCCATGGCGATCGACCCCCGCCTCATGTCCGAGCGTGGGCTGCGCGAGGCCGGCATCGACCCCGATGACCCGACCCTGGATTCGCCGAAGCTGGACGAGGCCGCGGGCGAGATCGCAGCGGTCTGGCGGCGGGAGAAGGACCGCCGGTTCAAGGTCAAGCACAACGACCCGGACGGTACGCCGCTGGCGGAGAAGCCGGGCGCACTGCAGATGGTGTTCATCGACTCGTCGGCGCCGAAGGAAGGCAAGTTCAACGCCTACGACGCGCTCAAGGAGCGGCTGGTCGCGCAGGGCATGGACCCGAAGCGGATCCGGTTCGTCCAAGAGGCCGCCGGGAAGCCGGCTCTCAAGGCGCGAATGATGGAGCAGGCGCGGCAAGGCGACATCGACGTCCTAATCGGCTCCACCGAGGCGCTCGGCACCGGCACCAACGCGCAGAACCGTCTCGCGGCCATGCACCACATCGAGGCGTCGTGGAGGCCGTCGGACATCGAGCAGCGTGAGGGGCGCGGCCTCCGGCAGGGCAACCAGTACGGCGAGGTCGAGTCGCACGTCTACATCACCAAGGGCACCCACGACGAGAAGACGTGGGACATGATCGCGTACAAGCAGGCCGGCTTGGACGCGATGCAGAACGGGGACTACAACCAGGGGGCGATCGAGTTCGCCGACGACGCGGACCCGTTGAAGGACTTCGACACCCTCGCGGGCGAGGCGGCAGAGGACCCACTCGCCGTCGACATGCGCGAACTGCAGGCCAACCTGAAGAACCTGGAGGCGGCCAAGCGGAACTACGACCGGCAGCAGTCTCGGGCACGGTCGATCATCGACGAGGGGAAGCGAAACGAGGCGCGGTACGCCGAGGCGATTCGGCAGCTCAACGACGCCATCTCAGAACGGGTCGACACTTCAGGCGAGAAGTTCGCCATGTCCGTCCGCACAGATCGCTACCGCCAGTATGGGACTGACGTCACCTCACGCGACGCCGCCGCGGAGGCGATGAAGACTCGCTTCGAGCAGATTTTCGGCGACGAGAGCTATATCCCTGACGGGGAGTCCAACCAGGGCATTGTCGGGGAGCTTGGCGGGTTCTACGTCCGCGCGCACTCGTGGCGCGTCCGCGGCAGGGAGCCGGAGCTTCGACTTTCGTTGAGCCCGCTCAGCCGCGGCGAGTACGGCGGCCGGCAGCTTCCGGTTGAGTCCGTGCGGGTCACTCGCGACGACGTTAAGAAGAACATGAAAGGCGTCGTCACCCGGCTGGAAATGCGAATCCGCGGGCTGGAGGACCGCCGCAACAGCTTCACGGCAAGCCGGGAGAACACCCTCCGGGAGATCGGTGTCGCTGAGTCCCAGCGTGGCCGCGAGTTCCGGCAAGCCGACGAATTACAGAGTGCCCAGCAGCGCATGAGTTTGGTCTCCGCCATCCTCGCCGACGACGCGACAGACAGCGAGGGCGCCGTGCTTGCACCCGAGGTGCGGCAGCGGATGCGCGAGCGGTACGGGCAGATGAAGGAGGAGGCTGCCGAACGGTTCTCCACCGGCCAACGGCGCCGGCCGTCGTTCGGTGAGGTTGTGCCGCCGTCCGAGCAAGCCCCGTCCCGTCCAGCCGCGGCGCCCGAGGCTGGTGCGACACCTCCGCTCACTCCGGAGAGAGTGCGGGCGGACCTTGAGCAGCTGGACCCGGACGCGCCCTCAGCGGCCGCGCCGTCGACGTTGGAGGAGGAGACAGCTCCGTCGGTTGAGAAGGTCGTCCGGGAAGGCCAGACCGAGCTGCAGGCAACGCTCGCGGATGAGGACCTCTCCCCCGGTGCCAGGGAAGCTGTCGCTGACGCGTTGGATGCCCTGAACACCGGTCAGGCTTCCGGGGACGACACCAGGCGTGCGACGTCCGTTGCGGGTGCTGCGGCAGCCGTCCGAAAGGGCGCGCGGGAGGAGCAGGACCGGGCGGACGACTGGGCTGAGGCAGCGGAAGCGGCAGATGCCGCTGGCGACGCGGAAGGTGCCGAGGAGGACCGGCAGCGGGCGGCTGAAGCGCAGGGTTCGGTCGAGAAGCTCGGAGACGTTGCGGAGCGGATAGACGACCTTGCCGCCCGCGCGGACGAAGCTGCCGACACAGCCGCCCTGGAGTCCCGCGACGACGATGAGACGCCGGTTGAAGAGGCGCCAGCCACCTCCGGCGAGCTTGCCGGTCAGCAGCAGATCGGCGGCGTGGAGCCCGAACTGTCGATGGTGCTCGACGAGGAGCAGGCCCGGCCCGAGCGTCCTCGGGAGGTTGAGGGTCAGACCGGTCTCGACGAGCAGATCGCCGAGACGGAGGCCGATTACAGCCACCTGCGGGACGTTCCCGTCGCTGACCTGTCCGGTCGCGACATCGAGTTCGCCTTGGAGCAGGCTCGCCGCGATGGCGACCAGGAACGCCAGGACGCGATCCGTGCCGAGGACACACGCCGACGGACAGGCCTCGGTGGAGGCGCCAGGGCACGCCGTCGTGAGCAGGCAGAGAGGGAGGAACGGGCAGAAGCCGCGACGGCCGCGCCGACCGAGACCCCGCCGTGGACGCCGCGTGCGTTCCGGGGCAGCAACATGTCAATGCTCGGAGCCAGCCGAGCCCGCGGTGCAGCCGTAGACGACGGGCGCGAACCCGGCTACACCTACGACGGCATCCGCGTCCACGTCACCGACCCGGACCAGGCGATCGACACCCTTGGGCGCTACCGCGACAGCCTGAACGCCCGCGCCGAGGCTACGGACGACACGTTCACTCGGGACACGGAGCGCGCCCGCGCGAACGCCGTTCAGAGCCTCATCGACGACATTCAGACCGAGAGGAACCGACAGACAGCGGAGGCGGCCCAGCCTGAACCAGCGTCCGAGCCGGAGCCCGACTACACCCATCTCCGGAACGTGCCCGTCGATGAAGTAGCCAGCGACGACCTTCTGCCCGCCGGGCTCCAGGCCCGCGAGGACGGCGACACCGAGCGGTATGACGCACTCCGGGCCAGGTTCGAGCGGGAGCACGGCGAGGCGCGAGCCAGGGAACGTGAGGAACGGCGCGAGGAACGCGAAGGGCTGCCGCCGAAGCCGACCGCGCCCAACGGCACGCTGAACGTGCTGTCCGACGTCGCCAACCGAATGGCGCGACTCGACGACGCGGAAACACGCGGCGTTGGTCAGCTCGGGCTGAACCCGATCGCTCTGCGGAACGCGATCGAGCAGGGCTACCTCCGGCACGAGAACACCGGAAACCCCAACGAGGAGGGCGGGCCGAACCGGCTGTGGCTGACCGACGCTGGTCGTGAGCAGGTCGACCTGGACGACGCCTATCGCCGGGCGACGGCGACACCTCGCCGGTCACTGGTCCCCCGCCCGTGGGCCCGGGAGGAACAGTTGCCGGAGCAGCGTCCGACACCGGAGGTGCCATCCGAGCCGTTGCCGCCGCCGGCTAACACGCCTGGAGCGGCCGACGCCGACGCCGAGATCCGGCAGCCGCCGGAGGTGCGTGAGGAGCGGATCGAGGACGCCGAGCGGGCGACCCCGCCCGCAGCCGCGCCCGACACGGCAGGCGACGCGGACATCCCGGATGCGGTCGAGGAACTCGTAGCGGAGACACCGACCGAGCGGGAGACGACGCCGGAGCAGCTGGAGGGCGAGAAGTTCCCACCGTCGCCGCAGCAGCAGGCCATCTTCGACGCGGTCCTCGCCGGGCGCGGCACGACGAAGGCGGAGGCGAAGGCTGGCGCCGGCAAGACGACCACGCTCGAGATGCTGGCTCGGCGGATCGGCCGGGACAACCCGGACGAGCGGATCGCCTATGTAGCGTTCAACAAGAGCGTCCAGACCGAGGCCGAGTCCAGAATGCCGGCCAACACCGAGCCCCGCACCGGCCACTCGATCGCCTTCCAGTGGGCGTCCAAGGAGGTTCAGGACCGCACCCGGGCAACGAAGTCTCTGCGCCGAGCCGATGACGTGGCGCGGCATCTGGGAATCAGCCGTGACCTCCCGTCCGATGACGAGATGACCCTCGGTCGGACCGAGCAGGCGATGGCCGTCACCCGCGCGGTTGCCACGTGGGCGAACAGTGCCGACGACGCAATCGGTCGGGAACATCTGCCCGACCGAATCCAGTCGATGCCAGCGGAGACGCAGGACGCCCTTGTCGCGCTGGCGAACAAGGCGTGGGCTGACCTCAAGGCTCGCGACGGCCGGTTGAAGCTGACCCTGGACCACGTCCGGAAGATGTGGGCGCTGTCCCGGCCCGACTTCACCAAGTCCGGCAGCGGGTTGAAGCGGCCGGCGACGACCTTGTTCCTGGACGAGGCGCAGGACACGCCGCCGGTGCTGGCGAAGGTCATCGAAGACCAGAACATGCGGAAGGTCATCGTCGGTGACGCCGACCAGGCCATCTACGGCTTCACCGGGGCCGTCGACTACCTGTCCACGGTGGACGCGGACGCCGACCGAGAACTGAACGTGTCATACCGGTTCGGCCCGCAGGTCGCGGAGATCGCGAACCGGTTTCTGCAGATGCACGACTCGCGCGGCCGGGTCGTCGGCGCGGGAGCCGACTCCACCGTTGTCGAGTCCGGGACGATGCAGGGCGCGGATGCGATCTTAGTCCGCTCCAACGGTGGCGCGATTGCTGAGATTCTTCGCGAGCAGCAGACCGGCCGCACGGTCGGCGTGCCGAAGGGCACCAAGCGTGACCTCACCGCACTGGTCGACTCTGCCAGGTACCTCAAGGGCGACGGGCCGGCGCCGGAGCGGATGCATGAGGACCTGGAGGTGTTCCGCACCTGGGCGGAGGTTGTCGCTGAAGCGAGCAAGGGTGATGACCCGAAACTGAAGATGCTGGAACGGATCGTCCGCGACCACGGGGTGGACGAACTCGACGAGATCGTGCAGCGGGTCATCGAGCTCGGCGACGAAGGCATGGCCGGCGTCACGTTCACCGACATGCCACACGGCCTGGTCGCGGGTGGGAAGACGTTCGGCGCCAAGGACTTCCTCAAGGACGCCGGGTTCCGTTGGCGCGAGGTACCCGGCGGCGGCGTCTACAAGACTGGCAAGAACAAGGGCAAGCCGGTCATGGCGTGGACGGCGCTCGGGACCCCGGATGAGCGGGAGGCGACCCTCGCGCGTGCCCGGGAGATGGCATCTGGCCCGGAGGTCGACGTCGTCGTATCGACCGCGCACAAGGCGAAGGGCCTGGAGTGGGACCGGGTCCGCATCGGTGACGACTTCCAGGCGCCGACACGGGACAACGAGACTGGCCAAGTCACGTCGACGCCGTCGCCGGAAGAGCTTCGGCTGGCGTATGTGGCGGTGACCCGGGCGCGGAAGGAGCTTGACCCGGGGTCGCTGGACTACGTGTACGACCACACCGACCCGAACGGCGACCCTAACCGTCGCGAGCGGGTGACGGTGGAGCCGGAGCAGGTCCAGCAGGACCTGGAGGCCGTCACCCCGGACGTGACACCCGAAGAGGCCCCGGAGGCACCTCGTACGCCGACACCTGACGTCACACCCGACGAGGCGCCGGAGCCCGAGACTGCGCCAGAGGCCCCGGAGGCTCCAACCGAGCCGACCCCCGACATCGAACCCACACCCGAGGTTCCCACCCCAGTTGAGGCGCCCGAGGCGCCGGACGTCACACCGGAAGCACCGACACCTGACGTCACCCCCGAGGCGGCGCCCGCACGTCCGGGGCGGGTCGAGGCCCGCGATGGGGTGATGGTCCACGACATCCCAGCCGGGCAGAGCGTGGAGACCGCGAGCGGGCGTACGACTACGCCGTTCCCGCCGACCGACTTCAGCACGACGCGCAGGCGGGAGAATTCGATCCGCCGGTCAGATGCGTGGCTGTGGGAGAACGCCCGCGCAGAGGCCGACTCGCGGGGTATCCCGCACGGTCTGCCGCGTGACTCGGGTGAGATGTCCCCGGCCGACAGGGAGATCGCCGACGCGATCCTGTTCGACCGTGCGTTGCTGGACATGCCGGCGAGGCCCTCCATACTTCGGCCGCTCCGCCCTGAGCCGGAGACGCCGACTCCGGAGCCCGAAGCGGTTCCAGACGTCACACCCGAGACCCCGGCGGCGCCCGAGACCCCGGCGCCGTCGGCCATCATCGGCCGCGTCGACCCGGCAGACCTGCGTGTCGGCGACGTCATCGACGGCAAGCGTCCCGACGGCTCCCGTGGCCCGCTCACCGTCGAGTCCGCTGAGACTGTCGGCAACCACGTGCAGGTCACCGGCCGGGACGAGAACGGCAACCGCAATTGGGTGCGGCTACCCGTCAGCGGCCACCCCAGCGCGGGCTTGGCGAAGCTGATCCGCGAGGCCGACGACCGCGAGAACGCCGAGAAGGCGTGGAACCGGGAGGTGGAGCCCGACCAGCCGGGCGACCGGACCGGGCCGATGCTGCCCGAGAACCTCCGCGAAGGTGACCTGATCGAGGCGAACATCACCATCGGCCGCCGGAAGATGAAGGGCAACGTCCGGCTGGTGCGGCCGGTGCAGCGCAGGAACGCCCTCTTCCACGAGGCCGAGGTGGAGTGGGGTCCGGAGAGCGACCGGCAGCGGCAGTGGATCAACCTGTCCAGCAACCGTCCGGTCAACGTGCTCGAGCGTGCCCCGGAGCCGGATCGGGACCGCCTGGAACGTGACCGGCAGGAGCGGGAGCGGAAGCGGCAGGAGGAAGTCGACCGGATCGCCCAGCGCGAGCGGGAACGGCAGGAGCGGGAGCAGCGCGAGCGGGAACAGCGCGAACCGGGGGAACGTGAAGAACGCGAGGAACGCGAGATCCAGGAGGAGATCGAGAGGCACGAGCGGGAGGAGCGGGAGCGGCGTGAGCGGGAGAACCGCATCGACGGCCGCGGCCAGCGTGAGTTCGAGGAGCAGCGCGAACGTGACCAGGTAGAACGCCACCGGGAGGAGCGGGAGCGGCGCGAACGCGAACGTCGCGAACAGGAGGAACGGGCCCGCCGGAGGGAACGCCGGAGGCGTGACGACGAGGACGAGGACGAAGACGAGCGGCGTCGCCGTCGACGCGGCAGGTACCGGAGGCGTCGCGGCGGCAGGGGCGGCCGCGGCGGCGGCGGGTTCCCCGGCGGTTTCCCTGGCCTACCTCGTCCCCGCATGCCCGAGCTCCCCGACGGGTCAGAGCCCGGTGGTGGCGGCGACGGCAGGGGGCGTAGCCCGCGCGGCCGTCACCCGCGGGGCCGGCAGCCACGGCAGCTTGCCCGCCGCTACCGCAACGGCGAGCTCGACGCCACACCACAGCCCAGCGAGGCGCACCAGGCGTTGATGCGGAACGTCGCGGACAACCCGACGCTCGACCAGTCCCCCGGCGGCGGTGTCGCCTTCTGGAGCCCCGACGGAACCGGGCAGAGCTTCCAGTTCGCGCACGCCCCGTCCGGCCTGCCGATCGGCGACCCCGCCGAGACTGCGTCGACGTGGGGTGGCCCTGCAGCCGCCGCGCAGCTGGCGCAGCGGTTCGAGGACAACATTCGGGACCCGGAGGGGAACCGGTTCCCGTGGAACGAGCCGTTCGATCCGGATGCAGTGCAGGGGTGGCGTGACGGCAACGGCGACGACCTTCCCGGTGCGATGCGTCGGGAGAAGGCCGCGCACGATGCGGAACGTCCGACCACTCCCCTGCGTGGTTCTGAGGCGCTGCCGGAGGACACGCAGCCGGTCGAGGTGGATCGCATTGCGGGCAGTGGGGAGCCCCTCCTCGCGGACGGCACACCGGTCGTTGTGCCGGCGGCGGTGCGCGGACTGCCGGGCAACACGCCTGCGGTGACGCGCGGAGCGGTCGCCGGGGAGACGTTCCCGAACCAGGTGGTGCAGTGGCCGGACGGCTCGTTCGATGCGCTCCCGCCGGCTTTGGTGCAGCGGACCGGCGTCCCGCCCCGCACACTCGATGCACGTGGCGACGCGTTCGACGCAGCGGACGCGGCCGGGCAGGAGTTGGCGCCGATGCCTGCGGGTCTCCTCCGGCCGGGTGACCGGATCGAGACTGGTCCTGGAGAGGCGGACGTTCCGCGCCGCTCCAGCGTGACAGGCGTGGAACCGGGCTCCGATGGCGACGGGCCGGACGCGGAGCCCGGTGTCTGGGTGTCGACGGACGACCCGGAGCAGGGCCCGCGACGGGAGTTCTACCCGGACACGGTGCCGGCCCTGGTCGACGTTGGACGCGGCCGCGAAATCGACGCAGCCGAACCCGGCGCCGCCGCAGAAGGCGTCCCCGGGCAGGCTGGGCGCCCCCAGGCCGGGACAGAAGCCGAAGGTGTGGGTGTACCTACCGCCGGCGGCGAGGAAGCGGCAGAAGCCCCTGCACTGGTTGGCGTCCCGGGTGGGGTTCCTGGCGGGGCAGTGCCGGGTGCCGACGGGACACTGGCACCGGACGAGCCGCACCGGATCCTCCCGACAGCAGAGGGGTACACGCCGCGGCAGCTCGACCCGCTCGCCGACAGCGGCGCCCTCGTCGCGGCGCAGGTCGGACCGGACTGGCACCTCGGCACGTTCAAACCTGACTCCCGCACAGGCGACGACAGCCCGGAAGGCCCGTCGTACACGCTGGAGACCCCGGATGGGGATGTGCAGGTGCCGGCGCGGGACCTGGACGACGTGAACATCGTCGGCGGCCACGCAGACATCCCCGGCGACCCTGTCGACCCGGCAACACTGCCGGCCGGCACCCGCGTGCGTGGCGTCGGCAAGAACGGCAGGCCGGTCACCGGGTCACTGGTCTCCCCCGACACCATCCGCGACGGGCAGAGCGTCGACCACGCCCTGCCGCCCGGTTCGCAGGTGGAGCCGGTGTACCGGCACCACGCCGGGCAGACCCCGGCCCCGGAGACACCCGACACGGGCGGGGCGTGGACCCGCAAACCTGACGGCACTCTCGGCGCAGGATCGGACGGCGAGTGGGAAGCCACCGTCACCCCCGGCGGCAGCGGCGCCGTCGGCCACGCGGAGCCGGCGAAGTGGCATGTCGTCGGCCACGGCGACCGCGAAGGGCAGCAGGCCTCCGGCGAGGCACCCTCCACTGACCAGGCAAAACAGGAAGCCGAGCGCGCAGTCGAGGCGATGCGTCCGAACCAGCCCGACGCGACCGTGCCGCACGACCCGGAGCAGCCGACACCTGCCACCGGCCGGGAGAACCAGCCGAAGGAGTCGCCGGAGCCGGTTGCTGGGCACGACGCGCAGTGGGTGCCGGTGCACGACCTGAAGCCCGGCGACATCGCCCGTGTCACCGGCATCGACACCCGGGGCCGGGAGAAGACCCTCGCCGGCTGGGTTGTCGGTGGCCCGAACCCCGTCACCGTCTCACGCGGCCGCCGCGGAACGCGACGCATGTTCGCGTTGACCATCGGTCAGGACCGCGACGGCAGCGACGGCACCCGCGACCAGGTGTACGTCCCCATCGACGGTGTTGCGGCCCGCGCGGACCGGCCCGACGCTGAGGACCCGTCGAAGGGTGGGGCGCTGTCGCTGGCCGAGACGGACGTCATGCAGGGCAACCTGCCGGAGAAGCTGCCGGTCGACTCCGCCGGCAAGGGCCTCTACCCGGGCAGTGTCGTCTCCCGAGGCGGCAAGCAGGGCATCGTCACGTGGGTCAGCCGGAAGGCCGCCACCGTCAACTGGGGTGACGGTGGTGAGCGGGACGAGGAGCGGCCGGGTCTGCTCACCATCGACGGCGACTCCCAGGCCCGCCCGCCCGGTTGGACTGTCGGCGGTGAACGGGTCCGCGCCGGGCAGATGGTTCAGACCCCATCGGGGGCAGTGCGCGGCATCGTCGAGACCGTCGACGGTGACGACGTGACCATCCAGACACCGCAGGGGCTGCGGAAGCTGCCGGCGGGGAACCTGACGGTCGTCGGGAAGGTGAACCCGAACACCCCGGACACGGCACCCGCAACGCCGGCCGAGTTGACCGAGAAGACGGCCGCCGAGCTCGACGTGGGCGACGTCATCGTGCCCGACGGAATGGTGCCGTCGAAGGTGCTGTCGGTGGAACGTGACGGCGACCGGGTGACGATCGAGGTTGAGCACCCGGCGACCGGGGAGACGCACGTCCTTGACGCCGACCGTGGCGAGACGATCCGCCTGGCGGTTGGTGAGGACGGCAACCCGGCCGAGATAACGGCCGCCGATGTGCCCGACGTCGCCGACCCGGCTGCGGTGCGGAACCTGAACCCGATGCCGATAGACGCCGTGTCTGAGCCGACTGCGCTGCTGCGGGCGCCGCAGACGCTGCGGGAACGGATCAACGACCTCGGGTTGGACACCGACGTCTACTCCCTGGTGGAGGTGTCGCAGGCGGCGGCGAGGGTCCGTGCACGGCTGCCGTTGACGGCCCGGCAGGCGGAGCTGCTGGCGGAGACGCTGGACGGGTACGCCGACGACCCGGACCTGCCGGAGGCGGAACGGCGACGGCTCCGCCGAGGGGCGCAGGCGTTGCGGCGCACCGGGGCTCTCGCCGCAGGTACCGCCCCGCCGGCCGAGGTGCCGCAGGAGGCGAAGCCGGAGAGGACGTCACCAGCGGACCTGGTTGAGGGTGACATGGTTGCCGTCGCAAACCCGGACGGCACCGTAGCGGTCGGGCCGCTGCTCGCGATCCACCCGTCGATGCGGGGCAGGACGTGGAAGCTGCGGATCGGCGGCGAGGACCGCGACATCGTGCACACCACGGACGCGGCCGGCGACGTGTGGCGGCTCCCCGACCTGCCCGAGCCGGACACTGCGGCGGATCCGGACCTGCCGGCGATCAACCCCGACGAGATCGCCCGCAACAAGTGGCGCGCCACGGTGCGGCCGCAGGTGGCGGACCGGATCGGTGAGGCAGTCGACGCGGTGATGGAGAACGTCGCCGAGGCGGTCGCGCAGTCCGAGGACGACGCGAGCCTTGTCGACCGGGCCGAGGAGGCGCTGACCGGCGCCGACGTCCGCAACGCCCTGGAGGAGACGGCCGAAGGGTTCGGTGACCGGATCGACGCGGCCGGCGGCGGTGACCGTCGCGACGGGATCCTCGACGCCACCCAGGAGGCGGCGGAGAGCATCGCCCAGCAGTTGCACGACAACGGCATGGCCACCGTCGGGGACGTGGAGCCGATCGACGGCGAGTCCGATGCCGACCGGGCGGCGCGGGTGGGGCGGAACCTGCAGAAGGTTGGGCAGACCGTCGACGTCGACGAGGCTGCCGAGGATGTCCTGGACCGTGTCGAGGCCGGCGACGGCGCAGACGAGACGGCGGAGTTGGCGCCGGAGCAGCGTCAGCTGGCGATTGAGGGTGTGGCTGAGGCGGCGGACTCCGACATCGACCGGATGGTTGAGCAGCTGGAGGCGATCGCCGAGGAAGAAGGGCTGGAGCAGGCCAGGCCTGCACCCTCGCCGCGTCGTCCCGTCCGGGTGGGCGTCGGGTACAGCGGCTACCGGTCCCGCCGTGGCCGGCGCCGTCCGCCGTCGGTGCTCGAGTTGCTGTTGGAGAGGTCGATGCGGGAGGCGACCCGCCCGTCCCGGCGTGAGGTGCGCCGCGCGGCGCGTGCGGCGGCCGGTGGTCAGGAGCCGTCGCCGGGGCTGATCCGGCGGGTGCTGCGGTGGCTTGCGGACCGCAGGCGGGCGCTGATGGCGAAGCTCGCCCCAGCGTTGCGGGCGTTGAAGAACGGCTACCACGCGTTCAAGCGGCTCCTGCGCCGTATCGCGAACGCGATGAAGCCGGCGTTGCGGGACGCGGCCGGGTTCATGGACGGCGACGGGCGGCCACTGCTTCGCCGCAGGGGCGTCGACACCTCGCCCACTCCGGACGTTGCGGAGCCTCGCGACTTCCCCGCCAGGGTGGAGCACTGGCAGGCGA
>NZ_JBEFTW010000018.1:0-137568 GCF_040196095.1 Actinopolymorpha sp. B17G11 | reverse complement strand
TCGCACCCACGAACCAAGAACGTCCCGATCACCGTCATGCAACACCAACGCCGCAGCAGGAGGATGAGCCATACCAGCATCCTCCCAGGAACAACCGTCCAATCATTAACGCCACGCCGTACTAGCGGGCCGACGGAGCCGACGTAGCGCCATTCCTGGAACCAGACAGCCTGCGCTGATCAAAACCGGTACTCACATGCGGTTCGGTGGGTCAGAGTTCCGGGATGGAGTACGAGTTCCTCATCCGCCCGGACGACCTGACCCTTCGGTATCAGACCCCCCGCGCGCCGCTGCGGCTGGCTTTCGACCGCGCGGGCCTGTCATGGGCGGACTGGCGTGCGCAGGCCATGACGAAGCTGGCGGATCTAGTGAGCATCGATGCCCAGCCAGCCCCGTGCGACGTGACCGAGGTACGTCGCACCACGCACGAAGGCGTTGAGGTTACGGCGTTGGTGATGCGGGTCAGCGACGAGCTCTCCCTACCTGCGTACCTTCTCCACCCGAGTCGACAGGCACCGGGGCGTGGCCAGTCAGCGGTCATCGGCATTCATGGCCATGGGCAAGTCGACGAATGCCTCGGCATCCCCGGCGTTCGGGAGGATTACCACCACAACTTCGCGCTTGTGCTCGCGCAGGCCGGACATACGGTGCTACTCCCGGAGCTGCGTGGGTTCGGCGCGCTCGATGATCTCGCCCTTCACCGAGACGGCGAGAGTCTGAACTACTGGCGCTTGGGTCATCACATGACCTACACGGTGCTGACCGACGGTTATCAAAACGGGCGCACTCTGATGGGAGACACCATCGAGGATCTGCTGCGGTGGGAACACTGGCTAGCGGACGCCCACAACGTCAAGGCTTTTGACGTCGCCGGGATCTCCTGGGGCGGTGACCTCGCGTGCACCTATCCGGTGTTCAGCACACGTGTCCGATACATCTTCGCCAGCGGCACCCTAGGCTCGTTCACCGCGATCTTCGCCCGATGTGGCAACGCACCGGCACCCTGCATACCGGGAGTGCTCGCCTGGCTGGACCGCGCCGACGTCGCAGGCCTGAACGCACCACGGCCGATCGCCGTGCACTACGGCGAACTGGACGTACCTGGCCCCGACAACGAATCAGCCTCGTACAACGAGACTGTGCCCGACTCATTCCACCGCCTACGCGCCATCTACGAGGCGGTCGGGGCGGGTGACGCGGTATCCATGCATGTCACGGAGAACAGCGGTCACGAAATGGACAACGGCCTGCTCCTGGACTTCCTTCGAAGGTGGGCTGACTGACTCAAGAACATGCAACGTTGGGCCATGATGAGCACGTCGTCGACGAGCAATGGAGGGGCCTACGGATCTGCGAGTCGGCGAGCCACTTGCTGCCAGATGGAGCGGCCGGTCAGGGCTTGTCACGGTCAGCAGCGGTCAAGTCAGTGCGACCCCTGCGTCGGATTGGTCGACGCCCAGCCGAGCGTGGAGACCAAATATGCCTTTGCAAGACAGAGTCCAGGCGTACATCCCGCGTGCAACAAGGGGCGGTCAATAGGGGTCATTGACGGGCACTCGCTGGCGGTTGCGCCCCGGTATATGGCCTGGTCAAGGCAGTCGGCAAGGGCGGGATCAAACCGTCGACCTTCCGCTTTTCAGGCTGAGTCGCACGGTACGGCGTTCACCTAGGCGTGACCGTGTGCTGTGCCACATCCGTGTCACACGTGGTGTCGGCGTACGACTTGCAGTGCAGAGCCTTGTACGCCACCGAATGCTGTGGCCATCGACATGGGCAAGTATAAACGGCTAGGTGGCGGTCGAGACGACGGCAGCGCACAGAGATCGTCGACCGCAAGGTGATGTGTGCATGCCCTGGCGGCGTCCGGATCTGCCGATGAGCGCGAACGTTACGCCGAGGGCTCCCGTACGGATCAGTTGAGACAAAGGCAGAAGGGGTGGCCTGCCGGGTCCAGGAAGACCCTGTAGGACGTACCGGGCTGGTCCGGATGTTTGGTTGCACCGAGATCGATCACTGCCGCCTCGGCTGCGTCGAGGTCGTCAACGAGCATGTCGAGGTGCATCTGCTTGGGCCGCTCCTGGGTCGGCCACGTCGGCGGCGTGTAATCAGCCACCCGGTGGAAGGCGATGCACTGGCCGTCCTCAGGGCAAACCGAGCCCGGTCGGCGGAGTCGTCGATCCTCCAATCCAGCATCGCGCCGTAAAACCTGGCGAGCCCACCAGGATCGGGACAGTCGATAGCGATGAGGGGCAAGCGAGCGATGGCCATGCCGGCCACGACATCGACGATTTCGGCCCGCACACGTCCGGATTCTGCCGTGAGTGCCGGCGCTGATGACTGTCGTACGTCCGCTCGTGCCGCGATCCGAGCGTCAGCGAGGTCCATCGGCAACTCAGCGTGAGTAGCAGAAGTAGAGTGGCCGAGCCGGCAGCAGGTCCGGGAGTGGCTGGAGCAGTTGTCGGGCGGGTTGTTTGGTCGGAGGCGTTCTATGTGGATCTGCTCGCTGAGCAGGGCGCGCAGCTTGGCGAGCCCTACACCAGGCAGTTGGAGGGGAAGTTTCGGGAGCTGCGGCTCTATCTCGAGCGGGATGCGGTTCGGATCAGCAGCGTACGAGGCGGCTCGGCTGGCGTTCGAGCTGGGGTGCGTCGGTGCGTCAGCTTCGGGAGCAGCGTGATTGGAGTCAGAGCGCGCGGGCGGCGGGCATGACTCAGTCGGCTGTCGCGCGGTTCGAGGCTGGCGGCACTGTGCCCACATTGCCGGTCCTGGAGCGGATCGCACGGGCGCTGGACGTTGAGCTGGCTGTGAACTTCAAGCCCCAGCCGTCTGCCGCGTGAAGGCATACCCCTGGCTGGTACTCGCCTCTGTCAATGGTTCTGTCAATGAAACGCAGTCGTCGAGGGCCATCAGTGGCAACTCAGACAGGCAAACGGTCAGGTCAGCAGGCGTGAGGCAGTCAGCTCCGGGGCGGTCGGCCCTCTTCTAATCCGCGGGTTCTGGGTTCGATCCCCAGGCGGCCAACCTACGCTGACCTGCACAAGCGTCTGGGGCGACCTCGCCAAGCCCGCCAATGACGGCCGCACTTGACCCCAACGTCACCAGTCAACGTGCTCCCGCTGGGTCAATGTGCGCGGAGAGCGACGTAGGTAGACGACTCGTCGAGAGGGCTGGTCCTTCTGCCCGCCCGAGACGTCGCACGGTGGCGGTCATGGGCCGTCGTCTTTCGGGGAGTCCTCGCCGAACCGTCGGGGTTCCACCCGCGGAGTGGTCTTGCTGCGGTCGAGGTGGTTGACGACTTCGCCAAGTCGGATGGCCGTTTGCTCGATCTCGACGCGGCCACGGTCCCGTTCGGTGATGGTTGCGGCGAGCAGCAATGCGCTTAGAGCGACAGCGCCGTTGAAGAGCTGGAGGGTGATCATGATGGTGAGCAGGTCTCGTCCGGCGAACGGGCCGTAGCCCTGGACGGCCGCGTAGACAGCGGCGAGGGATGTGAGCAGCGCGACTGGAGCGGCTCCGGCCAGTTGGAAGCGCAGCGCCGCCCATCCCAAGAACGGGAAAGCGAGGAACAGGACAGCGCCGATGATCTGTGTGCCCGCCAGGACGACGACGAACGATCCCACCAGCAGCAGCGCGAATTCCAGCAGTCGGTACTTGTCCACGTCCAGGGGCCATCGAAGGCGACGAAGGACGAGGAGTAGTGGTGCGAACAGGAGCACTCCCATTGCGTCGCCTGTCCACCAGGTCGACCACATTGCCCAGAAGTAGCTCGCTGGGACCAAGCCTGAAAGCACGCGCTCACCGGCACCCGCCGTTGCGCTGATAAGCATCGCGGCGAAGGCCGCGAGAAACACCAACGCGAACGCATCCTTCAGCCGGTCCAACTCGACACGGAACCCGACACGACGCAGCAGAACATAGGCAACCAGGCACGAGAGCGTAGTCCCCACCGCGGACGGCAGGGCATGGATTGCGGGAACAGTCATCAGTTCGACAACGAACTGCGCCACAAGGATCCCAGGCCAGACACGAACACCTACGACAAGCAGGGCAACCACGGCAATCCCGGTCGGTGGCCACCACGGGCTCACCTGCCCGCGAACCAATCCGACCAAGAGCCCAAGGCGGGCAGACAGGTAATAGGCAACCGCAACGCCGAGGATCTGCAAAGCCACGGTCACATACCGCTTGAGCCCTGGAAGCCGCCCCACAACGAACCATGCTAGGCGTCCCACTGTCGACCTAGCCGTGGACTTGGTACGCGGTATTCTCCAGACCTTGGCCCGAATTGCGGAGCGGCACGCCACATGGTCGAGGTACCTGGACCGCGCGAGAGCAACGCTGCTTGGGGACCATGGGAGGCGAGGACCATACCCGATACATGGGCGTGAAATTCAAAGGCATGGCAAGCGTCAGCGTGAACGGTCAAACCGGTTTGCCACTGCGCTCGGCCCAGTGCGCACGCAAGGTGTTAGCGGCCCAGGCGAATCGCCCAGCGGGGTCAGTCAGCTGCCTGGCGCTCGGAACTCGACCGGCTTCCTTGTCGCGTCATCGAGCTCCTCCGGCGTTAACAAGACGACGGTCCTGGTGTCGACGGCACCGCTAGCCTTCACCGCGAGCTCGACGGCGGCCATCGAGACGTTGTCCGGGAATTCGAGAATGCTGTACAAATCGTGGTCACCGAAGGCGAAATAGAGTGCTTCCACCTTGCCACCCAATTGCGCACATACGTCCTGAACCACGGCCTGACGCCCCGTGCCGCCCTCCTTGAGCAGACCCTTCGCTCCGGACGCCGTGTAGTTCGCCTCCACGAGGAACTTCGCCATGGGATGCACCTCCCCTCACGACCCTTCTAGCGTCAGCCTTGCACCCACACGGACGGTCAGGAACTCCCCGAAGGTCCTCCACCCGCCAGCAAAGTCGCGTGGGTACTGCCCTCCACGATGCGGCCTTGGACAAGGATGACGCAGTGGCAGGGTTTCGTCGTAGATCATCGAGGTTCTTGGTTCTCCCTCACCTGGCGTCGCCGGTGAGCAGTCCTTTGGCGCGGCATTCAACGCGTGCGCTTGTCAATGAGCAGTTCGAGCCCGTCGAGGATGCGGGCGAGTCCGAACTCGAATGCGCTGTGCGCTGGGTCGTGCGTGCTGGCCGCAAGGCGGGACAGGGTGGGGAATCGTTGTTCATGGCCGCCGCGGAGGCGGTCGAGCATCTCCTCGTGAGGCAACCCGAGCGTCCATGGCAGCAAGCCGTAGGTCGTCATCGCTTGGGTAGCGCGAAGGTGGGCACTCACGAGAAACACTGCGTCAAGCTGCTCCTGTGGTGACATCCCGAGGCCCGAAAGGGTGCTGGTGGCTGTCTCGACCCAGGCGACCTCGTTCGGGCCCATGATGCGGTCGTTGCTCACCGGCCGTACCGCGCCCGGGCTGGCCTGCCATTCGCTGACGTGCGGTAACCAGGGGTGGCGGTTCCAGGTCGCGCGGATCAGTCGCGCCCACCGCTCCAGTCGGGTACGCCAACCGTCTTCGGGTGGGCCGAGGTCGGGCGGGTCGCCGATGGCGAGGTCGGTCATCACCGCGAGCAGTTCTGCCTTGCTCCGGACATACCGGTAGAGCGCCATCTTCGTGTAGTCGAGCTCGCCCGCGACGCGCTGCATGGAGATCGCGGCGAGGCCTTGGGCGTCGGCGATCGCCACGCCGGCCTCTGCGATCTGGCGAACGGACAGCGCCCGCTTCGGCCCTAGGCTCGACGGCTGGCGCAGACCCCACAGCAGCTCGAGGGCTCCGAGGTAGTCCTGTGGTGCGCGTCTGTCCGGTGCCGCCAACGCTCTCGCTCCGTCCGTCGAGTTTGCCTCTTGCGGTTCCCGACTAACCGCGTCTATGGTACACAGTGTCTACCGGACACAGTTTCGTGGTCGAGCAAGAAGATCGAGATCATTCCTCGACCAACCTCCGTTTCCCTGCCACGTACGACAAATGGCTCCGATTACCGAAGGAGAATCGCCCATGTCACTCGCCCGCGTCCACAACTTCGCCATCTCCCTCGACGGCTTCGGCACCGGTGAGGGTCAGAGCCACGACGCGCATTTCGGTCACGCCGGCGACCGGCTGCACCAATGGATGTTCGCCACCCGGGCGTGGCAACAGACCGCCGGTAGCCGCGGCGTCGACAACGTCTTCGCCGAGGAGTTCGGTCCGGGGATCGGCGCCGAGATCATGGGTGCCGGGAAGTGGGGCCACCCCGGATGGCACGAGGACCCGGAGTGGAAGGGCGCGTGGGGTCCGAACCCGCCGTTCCACACGCCGGTCTTCGTCCTTACCCATCACCCGCGCTCCTCGATCGAGATGGAAGGGGGCACGACGTTCCACTTCCTCGACAGTTCGCCTGCCGAGGCGCTCGAGACAGCCCGCAAGGCTGCGGACGGCAAGGACGTACGCATCGGCGGAGGTCCCACCGTGATCCGCGACTTCCTTGCCGCCGGGCTCATCGACCACATGCACATCGTGGTGGTCCCGATCCTGCTCGGCCGAGGCGTACGCCTCTGGGACGGACTGGAGGGCCTCGAGAAGGCATACGCGGTCGAGGCCACCTCCTCGCCAAGCGGAGTCACCCACGTGACGTTCACCCGTACGGGCGCCTGAACCACGCCGGTCGAGAATCCTGGGTGTGGCCGTTTGGCGACCGTCGCCACGAGAGGCTCCACCATGGGTGACAGCTCGTACGTTCGGGATCTTCAGGCGCGATGGTCAACGCCATCCTCAGTTGTCGATGAGATCGTGCGTCGCGCGGCCCATGTGGCGGCCGATGAGGTTGAACGAGTGATCCAGGGCTACCAGAACGAGGTGTATCGGGTGCGCGCTGGTGCTCGCCCGTTGGTGGTTCGCATCCGCCACTCGGGCGAGGGCGAGTTCGAGCAGGAAGCGTGGGCGATGCGGCAAGCTCGCCAAGCCGGAGTTCCGGTGCGGCCTTTGCAAGATATCCTACAAGTTGCACCGTAGGATCAGCCACGTTCGGGTGTCAAGGGTCACTCAGGTCCGTCAGGAGGCAGTGTGGAACCGGCGTTTCGACGGCTGGAAAGTGCTCCCCCGCTTCACAAGACCGTGCAGCAGGAAATCAGGAACTACATCATCAAGCAGGGGCTGCGCCCCGGCGATCCCCTCAAGCCGGAGTCCGAGCTGGCGCGCATTTTCGGGGTCAGCCGCAACTCGGTACGCGAGGCGGTCAAGGCCCTCGAGTCGACCGGCGTGCTCGAGACGCGCCGCGGTAGCGGTGTCTATGTGCGCGAGTTCTCGTTCGCCCCGCTGCTGGACCATCTGCCGTATGCCTTGATGCAGGGTCGGCGCGCTGTCAGCGAGTTGTTGGCACTGCGCAAGGCGCTCGAGGCGGCCCTGATCGCGGACGCGATGCGGGTGGTGTCCGACTCCAGCATCGCCGCCATGCGGGAGGTTCTGGCGGAGATGTACACCCTGGCCGAGCAGGGTCAGCCGTTTCCGGAGCAGGACCGGCGGTTTCACCGGCTGCTGTTCGCCGACCTTGGCAACGAGATGCTCCTCAGCCTGTTCGACCTGTTCTGGCTCGCGTTCCACCACGCCGCGCCGCCCCTGCTGGGGCGCACCCCTATGAAGGCATACCAGGCTCACGCGAGGATTCTCGACGCCGTCCTTACCGGCGATCCTGAGCAGGCCCGAGACGCGGTGCACGAGCATTACATCGGTATCGAGTGCCGCCTCAGCGGCGAGGACTCGCCGGAGGCCGGCGCGGGGGCTGCCACGGAGGCAACGGCGCCCTGACGGCGCCCCCTCTGGCTTCACGGCCGTACTACTGGCCTCTTGACACGCAATCTCAGTCGGCGTACGTTTCCGCGATCTGTAGGATATCTTGCAGACTTCGGAGGCGGGTTATGCGCGGATACTCCCATCGGCAGCGCTCCGCGAGAGTCGCTGCCAGCCTGATCGCGACCGGACTCGTCGCTGGCTTCGTGGGGGTGACCGCGATGGATCCACTCGGCAGTTCCACGTCCGCCCACGCCGGCGTCACCGAGGGCGTCAGCTACACGACCGTGTTCTCCCGCGGCCAGGACGGCTATCACACGTTCCGGATTCCCGCGGTCCTGAAGGCTGCTGACGGCACGCTGCTGGCGTTCGCCGAGGGCCGGGTCAACAGTCCGAGCGATGACGGGAACATCGATCTGGTCCTCAAGCGGTCCACCGACGGCGGCGTTACCTGGGGGCCGTTGCAGGTGCTCGTCGACGACGGCCCGGATCGGTTCGCCAATCCGGTGCCGATCCTGGATCGCAGGACCGGCCGGATCGTCGTCAACACGACGCGTACCGGTGGCAACGTGACGACGGCCGATGTCCGCTGCGGGCGGGTTACCGACGAGGAGACCAGGCGGTCGTTCATCCTGCACAGCGATGACAACGGCGCCACCTGGTCGCGGCCCAACGAGATCACCGCGGACGTGAAGCCGGCCACCTGGCGGCACTTCGTCGGCGGCCCCGGGCACGGCATCCAGCTGACCAGCGGGGAGCACGCGGGCCGGCTGGTGATCCCCGGCAACCACTCCGTCGCCCCTCCCGAGGGGTCCGGAATCGACTGCCTGGACGAACGATTGTTCGGCGCGCACAGCCTCTACAGCGATGACGGCGGCACGACCTGGAACCTGGGCGGCGTCGACACCTCGCTGCAGGACGTCTACAACCCCAACGAGTCAACCGCTGTGGAGCTGAACGACGGGACCGTGTACTTCAATGCCCGCGACCAGGGGGGCACAAGCCCCGGGCGTAGGGTCAGCACCACCAGCAGCGACGGCGCCGCCTCCTTCGACGCGCCGTACCAGGCCACCTCGGACATCGTCACCACCCAGATCCAGGGATCGGTCCTGAAGCTGTCACAGGCGGCGGAATCTCGGAGCCGGATCGTGTTCTCCGCGCCGGCTCACCCCACCGCCCGGGAGAACCTCACTCTCTGGTCCAGCTTCGACCAGACCGCCTCCTGGCAGCGCGGGCTTCAGCTGTACGACGGCCCTTCCGGCTACTCCGACCTGGTGTCGGTCGACGGTCAGACGCTCGGGGTTCTCTTCGAGAATGGCGACCGGCTCTCGCCGGATGCGACATTGCCGTACCACCAGCGGATCAGCTTCGCCCGCGTACCGGTCGGTGGTGCGGACGTGCCAAGTCCGCCGCGGCAGACAACCCCGGACGAGTCGGGCCACGGGTACGACGGCCTCATCAGCGGCAGCCCCAAGCCGGTTGCGGGCGCCTTCGGCTCCGCGCTGGAACTGGCCGGGGACTATGTCGAGGCGCCGCTGTCCGACTCGCTGGCGGTGGGCGGTGGGTCGTTCACGGCCGCGGCGTGGTTCCGCACCAGCGCATCCGATGACCAGGCAATCGTCTGGGCGCACTCGACAACCTCGGGCGAGCCAAAGTGGTGGATCCGGCTGGAACCCAACCTGGGTCGGCTCCGCGCGCTCCTGGAGACAGGCGACGCAAGCCGATCCGTGACCGCTCCCGGTGAGTACGCCGACGGCACCTGGCACCATGTCGCGCTCACCCGGGACAGCGACAACGTGACGCTCTTCGTCGACGGCTCGCCGGTCGCCACCGCGGCCGCGATCACCGGGTCTGTCTCGGACGGCGCCCGCACCGGCATCCGGTTCGGAGCCCGTGTCGACGGCATCAACAATCCGCTGCGAGGCGCCGTCGACGAGGCATGGCTGTTCGATCGGGCCCTGACGGCCGCGGAGATCCAGGCCCTCGCCGACGACAACGCCGCACCGCCGGACGGCGCCTTGCTTCACCTGCCCATGGACAACCTTCGGCGAGCCGGCGTCGACCAGACCCGGTAGCCGGCCCGCCCCTGCTGTGAATCGATGCCATCTGGAGGACGAGTCATGCACCCCATTCACCGCGTCCGCAGTCGCGTCGCGACCGTCTCGGTCGCCGCCCTACTCTCTGCATCGCTCGCTGCGTGCGGGAGTTTGGGCGGCGGCTCAGGCGGCGGCTCAGGCGGCTCGGACGAAGCGTCGTCGGGGGGCGACGGCACCATCACGTTCTGGCACTACTACGGCGAGCCGCACAACATCCCGTTGGAGAAAGTGCTCGAGGCCTACGACGAGGACCACGACGAGATAGAGGTCGACGCCCGCCACATCCCGTTCGACGACTTCAACCGCACCCTCCAGCAGGCCGCGACCGCCGACGAGTTGCCCGACATCGCCCTGATCAACGCCTTCGACACCCAGGCGATGGCCGAGGCCGGAATCATCGAAGACCTCAGCGGCCGGGTGGAGGAGTGGGGCGAGCAGGACGCCTACTACCCCACGAGCTGGGAAACCACGCAGGTCGACGGCGCCACGTACGGCGTTCCGCACGTCGCTGACGACTACGCCGTCTACTACAACAAGGACCTGATGGACGCGGCCGGGCTTCAGCCTCCGAGGACCTGGGAGGAGATGGAGTCGACCGCGGCCAGGCTCGCGGGGGACGTGAAGTACGGCCTCGCGGTCGCTGGAGGTGAGGGCGCCGAAGGAGCGACCGGGCTCGTACTCCGGACCCTCGCCGCTGGTGGGTCGATCGAGGAGTTCGGCAGCGACGCGGGTGTCGAGGCGTTGCGGTCGTTCAAGACGATGGTCGACAACGGCGGTCTCTCGAAGGGCTTCCTCACCTGGAGCGAGGAGGACGCCAAGAACCATTTCGCCACCGGCCAGGCCGCCATGATGATCAACTCGGCGACCTACGTCAGCATCCTCCACGAGGAGGTGCCGGACCTGAGCTGGGACATCGCGCCGATGCCGAGCGAGGAGACGAGCAAGACCTTCCTGTCCGCGGAGAACCTCACGATCGGGGCCGGCAGCGGCGACGCCGACGCGGCCTGGGACCTGATCACCCACCTGCAGCGGCCAGACGTACTGACGGAGTACCTGCCGGCGCGCAACAAGCTCCCGGCCCGGAGCGACGTGCCCGGCGCGGTCGAGGATCCGGTCCGCCAGAAGTTCGCCGACCAGCTGGAGGACGCCTGGGCGCCGGAGGGTGATCTGGCCACCCACTCGAACGAGGCGTTCACCCTCGTGCAGGAGGCACTGCAGGCCACGGTCAGTGGTTCCAGCAGCCCAGAAGAGGCCGCGCAGACAGCGCAGTCGGGCATCGACGAGGCGCTGTCGGGGTCATGAGTCCCGTCGTGACGAGCCAGTCGGAGAAGCTGCCGGGGGCGGTGGCCGCGCCCCCGTCCCCGGCACGTCGCCGTCGGCGCCGGCCTCTCAGCGGATATCTGTTCCTCGCACCGGCCGTCGCCTTCGTGGTGCTCACTGTCATCTATCCGCTGCTCTACAACATCGTGCAGAGCTTCTTCGACGTTGGACTACGGGAGGTGGCGCAGGGCGGCGCCACCTGGGTGGGCCTCGACAACTACGCCGATCAGTTCGGTCGCTCCAAGTTCTGGCACGCCCTGCAGGTCTCGATCGTCTACTCGTTCGGCACCGTCGCCCTGACCTTTGCGACGGGTCTCGGACTGGCCCTGCTGTTCCGGCGTGCCTTCCGCGGTCGCAACATCATGCGCGGGCTGATCCTGGTCGCGTGGGTCCTGCCGACCGTGGTGAGCGCGAACGTCTGGCGGTGGCTGATGGACGGCAGCTACGGACTTCTCAACGCCGTGCTGGCGGCCGTCGGTCTCCTCGACCGGGACGTGTTCTGGCTGGGGGAGCCGAACACCGCGGTTGCCGCCGTCATCGTCGCGACCGCGTGGAGCTTCGGGCCGCTGGCCATGATCTTGCTGTCGGCCGGCCTGCAGGGCATCTCTCCGACCCTCTACGAAGCCGCTCGGATCGACGGCGCCTCCGCCTGGCAGCAGTTCCGCGCCATCACGTTCCCGCTGCTGCGCCCGGTGAGCCTGACCGTCACGCTGCTGATCTTCATCTTCACCTTCAAGACCTTCGACACGATCTTCCTGATGACCGGAGGCGGCCCGGGCGGCGCCACCGAGATCCTTCCCGTGTACGCGTACCAGGAGGCCTTCGAGTTCTCGAGGTTCGACACCGCCGCGGTGGCGACGACGACCCTCATGGTCGTGCCGCTCGCGCTGGCGATCGTGTACTTCCGCGCCCTCCGGGCGGAGGAGAGAGCATGAGCGAGCGCATCAGCAGGCGTTGGCTTTTCGTCGCCGGTCTCGCCGTGACGGCGGTCTACCTGATCCCCGTCTACTGGATGATCAATACCTCGTTCAAGCGGGCCGGCGACATCTTCGCGGTGCCGCCCGACCTCATCCCGATGCCGCCGACGATCGCGTCGTACGTACAGGCAGTGTTCTCCGATGCCGACATCGCCCGTGGCCTGGCCAACAGCGCGGTCATCGCGATCGGCACGACTGTGATCACGCTTGTGGTGGCGCTTCCGGCGGCGTACGGCCTGGCCAGGCTGCGCATCCGGTTTGTTCCGGCCATCCTGATGCTGTTCCTGATCGTGCAGATGGTGCCGTCGGTGAACCTCGCGTTCCCGATGTTCGTCCTGTTCTCGAGCGTCGGACTGGTGAACTCCTATGCCGGGCTGATCATCGCCAACTGCTCGCTGGCGATCCCGCTCGCGGTCACCATCCTGCGGCCGTACTTCCTCAACGTGCCGACCGAGATCGTGGAGGCCGCGAAGATCGACGGCTGCAACGAGCTCACCGCGTTCTGGCGGGTTGCCGTACCCATCAGCACGCCGGGTGTCATCACGGTGGCCGTCGTGAGCTTCCTGGCGGCGTGGGGCGAGTTCGTGTTCGGGCTGGCGCTGGCGACCGACGAGAAGTATCAGCCGATCACCGTCGTTCTGGCCAGCCTTACCAACGCCTTCGGCACGAGGTGGAACGACCTGATGGCGGTCTCCGCCGTCATTGCCCTGCCCGTGATCGTGGCCTTCGTCTTCCTGCAGCGGTACATCGTGGCCGGCCTCACCGAGGGGGCGACGAAGAGTTGAGCACGACCACACCCGTACGCCGTCACGAAAGGGCCGCGGCCACGATGAGCCGACTCGAGATCTGGGCCGCTACGCCCACGCCATTCGACGCGGACGGCCGACTCGACGTGTCGATCGTGCCCGCCCAGGTCGCTCACCTCCAGGCGGGCGGAATGCACGGCGCGTTCGTCACCGGCACCACCGGCGAGTTCGCCGCGATGTCGACGGACGAACGCCGGCGCCTCGTCGAGGCATGGGCGGCGGCACGGCCCGTGGGCTTCGGCCTCGCCGCCCATGTCGGAGGCACAGAGCCGGGTCAGGCGGTCGAGCTCGCGGCGCATGCCGAAGGCCTCGGCCTCGACTTCATCGCGACGGTCGCGCCGTACTACGGCGAGGCACCGACCATCGACCTCGTCGTCGACCACCTGCGCACCATCGCGGCGGCAGCGCCCGCGACCGCCTTGTGCTACTACCACATCCCGAGCATGACGGGGTCGACACATCGGCCAAGCGAGATCGTGTCCCGCGCTGCGGAGCTGATTCCGACCCTGCGCGGGGTGAAGTTCAGCGACGGCGACCTGCTGGAGTACGACCGGACCCGAGCGAGCAGCACCCACGTGCGGGTGTACTTCGGCCGGGACGAGCTGCTGCCCGCCGCGCTGTCGTTCGGCGCGGACGCGGTCATCGGCAGCCTCTACAACGGCCTGGCGCCGATCGCCCATCGAGTCACCGAGGCCTTCGACGCCGGCGACCACCCGCTCGCATTCGAGCTGCACAGACCATTTCGCGACATCGCGTCAGCCAGCAGGCGGCATGGGGGTCTCGGCTTCGTCAAGGAGCTGATGAACGAGCTCACTCCCGACTGCGGAAGGCCGCGTATCCCCTGGGGACCGCTTCCCGGGCGCGATCGGGCGGCCGCGAGCGCCCTGGCGCCTGCCTTGCGACGGGTCCTGACGGACGCGAGCGCAGGGAAGCGGGCGACGGCATGACGCCCGCGACCGTGCGACGGCCGAATGTCCTCGTCGTCATGAGCGACCAGCAGCAGGCGGCGACCGTCGATCCGAACGGCCCGTGCAACACGCCCCAGCTCGACCGGCTCGCCGCGCGGGGCGCCCGGTTCACCCGGTGCTACACCCCGAGCCCGGTCTGCTCGCCCGCCCGCGCCAGCTTCATGACCGGACTGCTTCCCCACCAGCACGGCATGGTCGACGTCGAGCACGCCGTGCCGGCGTACCGTGCCTCACTGGTCGACGGGGTGCCGATGTGGAGCCAGCGGCTCATGGCGGCGGGCTATCGCCTCGGCTACTACGGCAAGTGGCATCTCGAGCGCAGCCAGGACCTCGGACAGTTCGGCTTCTCCCGCTCGGCCGCCTACCAGGCTGGTCCCGGCCCCGACTACTTCGCGCACCGAGAACGGCTGGGTTTGGCCGACCGCCCCGTCGTCGCGGAGCCGTCCCGGATCGTGTCGCAGCCCGGCTACCGCGACTTGCTGCTCTACGGCGTCACCGAGGAGCCGGTCGAGAGCACCCTGGAGCACTACACGGTGTCCCACGCCCTGGAGTTCCTCGACGAGGCATGTGCCGGATCCGAACCGTGGGCACTGATGGTGAGTACGAAGGCGCCGCACGAGCCGTACGTCGTCCCTCGCCCGTACTTCGACCGCTACGACCCGGACCAGCTCGAGCTTCCGGCCAGCTTCGACGACGACCTGGCCGATCGGCCTGCCATCTATCGTCGCCAGCAGTCGGTGTGGTCCGACCTGTCGACCGGCGACTTCCGCACGGCCACCGCCTGCTACTACGCCGCCTGCAGTCTGGTCGACGACCAGGTAGGCCGGCTGCTGGATCGGATCGAGTCGGCCGGACAGCTCGACAACACGATCGTGGTCTACACCTCCGACCACGGTGACCTGATGGGCGCGCATCGGCTGCTGCTCAAGGGCGTGCCGGCGTTCGAGGAGGTCTACCGGGTGCCGCTGGTCGTCTCGTGGCCGGCCGCTGTCGAAGGTGGTCAGGTCATCGACGACCTGGTGCAGTCCCACGACGTCGCCGAGACGCTGGCGCAGCTCAGCGGGACCGGGCTCGGCGGTCACGCGGTCGACCTGCTGCCACGACTGACCGGCGCGGGCGGACCGCCGCGTACGACGGCGGTCGCCGAGCTCCACGGGCAGCGGTTCTCCTACACCCAGCGCGTCATCTGGGAGAACGGCTTCAAGTACGTGTTCAACGCCTTCGACTTCGACGAGCTGTACGACCTCACCGCCGACCCGACCGAGCAGGTGAACCTGGCCGGCGACCCTGTGTACGCCGACGTCCTGCGCCGACTCACCGGGCGCCTGTGGGAGGTCGCGTACGACACCGAGGACTTCACCCTGACCGGTGCCCAAGACGGCACGTACAGATATCTGGCCGTAGGCCCGCAACGCCCGGGCCAGGCAGAGCTACGAGGAGGGCGATGAGCGTGCGACCACGACGGAGAACCCCATTGAGCGTAGGAGGAACAGTTCTGGCGGTGGGAGCGCTGGTCGGGCTGGCGTCCACGCCCGCGACGGGGTCGGCCAGCCAGCCGGCCCCGACCGCGGCGAACGACACCGGCCGGTGCGCCGCCTCGGTGCCGTTCGTCTCCGGGGAGCGTGGCTACGAGATCTACCGGATCCCCGCCATCATCCAGGCCGCCGACGGCACGTTGGTCGCGTTCGCCGAGGCGCGGGAGTCACGGTCCGACGCAGGGTCGATCGACATCGTGCGCCGCCGCTCCGACGACGGCGGTTGCACCTGGGGCACGCAAGCGATCGTCGCCGACGAGGGCGACAACACGATCGGCAATCCGGCGCCGGTCGTCGATCCTGCGACAGGCGACCTCGTCCTGCTGAGCACCCGCAACGCCGGGTCGGCGACCGAGGCCGAGATCCTGCGTGGCGAGGTGCCAGCGGCGGACAGTCGGCGGGTTTTCGTCCAGGTCAGCCGGGACGACGGCAAGACCTTCAGCCCGCTGCGGGAGATTACCTCGACCACCAAGCAGCCCGACTGGCGCTGGTATGCGACTGGACCGGGCCATGCGATCGCGCTCACCCAGGGTCCGCACGCCGGGCGGCTCGTCGTTCCGGCGAACCACTCGAGTGCGCCGCCGCCGGGGTCGACCGACACCGGGGCCGAGCCGAAGTACTACGGCGCGCACAGTCTCTACAGCGACGACCGCGGCAAGACCTGGCAGATCGGCTTCAGTGACGACAGCTTCGACGGCGCTCTCAACACCAACGAGTCGACGGCCGCAGAGCTACCCGACGGCACGATCTACTTCAACACCCGCGATCAGAACGGCACCTCACCCGAGACCCGAGCCGATGGGACCTCCAAGGACGGCGGCGAGTCGCTGGTCGCACCGTACGCGCCGCAGCCGGACCTGGCCGGTCCCGTCGTCCAGGGAACCGTCCTTCAGGTCCGTGGGATGGGCTGGCCGCTGCTCTTCTCCGGCCCGTCCGATCCGAACAGCCGCGCTCGGATGGCGATCCGAGTGAGTGAGGACGGCGGCAAGAACTGGGAACAGCGCTACCTCGTGTCCGAGCACCGGGCCGCCTACTCCGACATGGTGCAGTTGCCCGGGCAGGTCGTCGGCCTGTTGTACGAGACCGGCCTGAACGACACGTACGAGACGATCCGGTTCGAGCGGATCTCCCTCGAGGAGGTCGTCCGATGACACCGCGTCCGATGAGACCGCGTCCGATGACAACCAGGCGGCGCGCCCTCCTCGCGGCGGGCGGCGTCGGTCTCGGCGGCCTGCTCACCGGCGTCCCGACAGGAGCCGCCGCTGCGGCGGTCGGCTCCGACCGGCTGCAGTGGCAGAGGCTGCCGGACGTACCGGCCAACCGAACCGACTGGTCCGACCAGATCCCGGTCGGCGAGGCGTACTGGCACCAGCTCGGCCTGGCCGGCCCGATCGCCGGCTCCCACGGCGACCTCCTGATCGTCGCGGGCGGCGCGAACTTCCCCGAGCCGGGCCGCACCGCCAACCGACAGCCCGCCCTTGGCAAGGTGTACTGGGACGACGCGTTCGTGCTGCGCCGACGCGGTGAGACGTACGAGTGGCTCGATGTCGGCGACCGGCTCGGCGACGCCGTGGCGTACTCGGCGTGCCTCAGCACCGAGCGCGGCGTGCTCGTCATCGGCGGCGAGGGATTCCGGGGCGGCCCGAACGGGACGGCCGTCAAGCCGCTCGAAAAGTTCGCCGACGTGTTCTACCTGCGGTACGACGGCGGTCTGACCCGGGAGGACCTGCCACCGCTTCCCCGGCCACTGTCATACGGCGCGGCCGCCCGGGTCGGCGACACCGTGTACGTGGCGGAAGGCGGCTCGTTCTTCGGTCTCGACCTGACCCGTACCTCTGACGGCTGGACCGAGCACGAGCCGTGGCCAGGCGACCCCCGTACTGTCGCTGTCGCGGCGTCGGACGGACGGCGGTTCTACCTGCTCAGCGGCCGGGCCCTGCGCGCCGACGGGTCGTGGCAGTTCTACACCGACGCCTACGCCTACGACCCGGGTCGTCGACACTGGACCCGGATCGCCGACCTGCCGTGGTGCATCACGGCGGGCCTGGCGACCGGGGACACCTCCGGGCTCGTGGCGTACACGGGCGACCGCGACTTCGACCGGTGGACCCGGATTCAGGAGGTTGGAGCCTGGCGGGACGAGGCGCCGGCAGGGTCGCAGGAGTGGGCCCGCCGCAACGACGTCCTGAGCTGGATCCAGGACCATCACACCGGGTTCAACACCGACGTGCTCGGCTACGACCCGCGACGCGACCGCTGGTCGGTCGTCGGCAGCTTCCCCGGACCGCCGCAGGTGACAACCCCCGCAGTTACGTGGGGCGGTGACACCGTGATCGTGAGCGGTGAGATCCGACCTGGCGTACGGACCCCGACGATCTGGCGAGTAACCGGTACGCCGGCGCCATCGGCCTGACCTGCGTCGTCGATCAGGGCGAGCCATGACGCTCTCACTACCTGGTCAGAGCGTCCAGGCCGGATGACCACCAGGATGGACCGCGATCACGGTTCTATCCCAGCGTGTCAGGACCCGTGCCACGGGCGGACGCCGCAGCGCCGAGCCCACTCGTCGTACAAGCGGGCAAGCTCGGCGACCCGGGACCTGTCCCTCGCTGCCAGATCATGAAGCTCCGTGCGGTCTTCGGCCATGTCGTAGAGCTCCCAGTCATGCCCGAACGCACTGACGAGCTTCCAGCGGCCGAGGCGTGCGGCCCGGTTTCCTTCGTGCTCGAAGAACAACGGCCGCTCCCGAGTCCAATCGCTGCCCTGGAGGAGCGGGAGAAAACTCTCTCCCGCAAGGGGTGTGATCTCGTGGCCGTCATACTCGGTGGGATACGCCGCACCGGCGACATCGAGGCAGGTCGCGAGGATGTCGATGAAGTGCGTAGGCTCATGCACGATGTCCGGCCGTTCGATTCCGGCCGGCCAGCTGACGATGAACGGCGTGGAGATCCCGCCCTCGTGCACCCATCGCTTGAATCGGCGGAAAGGGCTGTTGCTGGCGTTGGCCCACGGCAAGTCGTAGCTCATGAACGTGTCGGCCTGGCCACAGCGCAGGCCCGGGATGTTGCCGACGCGAATCGATCGCCCGTCGAGCGGGTCGGTGTCGTACCGGAAACGCTCGTGAGGGTTGGAGTCCTCGGCGAGGAACTCAGCACACCCACCGTTGTCGGAAGCGAACATGACAAGCGTGTTCTCGTCCAGGCCGAGACGGCGGATCTCACTGAGAATGCGTCCAATGCCCCTGTCCATGCACGCGACCTGTGCGGCGTACGTCGCCATCCGCAGGTCTTCCCAATCCTTGTGGGGGGTTTCCGCCCAGGCTGGTGCGCTTTCGTCCCGGGGCGAAATGTGCCAGCCGGGGTCGACGACGCCCAGACCTTTGAGTTCCTCGTGCCGTGCCGTACGAACGGAGTCCCACCCATGGCGGTAGGTGCCTTCGTAGCCCGCAATGTCCTCCTCGGGCGCGTGGAGCGGCCAGTGCGGCGCCGTGTAGGCGACGTGGAGGAAGAACGGCCTGCCCTGCACCGCGGCGTCCTTCACCATCTGCACGGCATTGTCACTGATGGCATCGGTCAGGTAGTAGTCGGAAGTCTGCAGCGGTATGAACGCGTCGTCGCGCATGAGCGTGCGCGGATAGAAGTAGCTGGCCGCTCCGGCGACGATGCCGTAGAAGTGGTCGAAGCCGCGTTGCGTGGGAATGGGGTGCGTAGGATCACCGGGACGCCAGGACTCGGCGTCGAGACTGTTGTAAGGACCGCCGACGTGCCATTTGCCCGTCATCAATGTGGTGTAGCCGTGTACCCGCAGCGCTTCGGCGATGGTGACGCAACTCCGGTTGAGGAAACCCCGGTAGCCCGGGGATCCCCGGTCGGCCATCATGTGCCCTATACCGGTCTGGTGCGCGTAGAGCCCGGTCATCAGCGAGGCACGCGAAGGGCAGCAACGAGCGGCGTTGTACATCTGGGTGAAGCGAATGCCGGAGTGGCCCAACCGGTCGAGGTTCGGTGTCCGGATTTCAGAGCCGTAGCAACCGATGTCACTGAATCCCAGATCGTCGGCCAGGATCAGGACGATGTTGGGAGAGCTGCACTCCTGCCCCGTCACTGCACAACTTCCAGCGGGAGGTGGACCAGCGCGGTCCCTGCGGGGTAGGTGTTGTCCATTGTCAGGTCGCGGATCTGAGCCGCGGTGAGTGCACGATCGAACAGGTACGCCTCATCCACGGTCCCGACGAACGGATTGTTGATGCCGTCCATGCGGGCACCGATGCGGATGCCGGCCAACGCACGCGCGGACACCGAGCCGCCAACCGGCGCATCGGCGGTCGCGACCGGCTCACCGTCGAGATACAGGGTCAGTACCTGCTGGTCACCACGCCGCATCGCGACGTGGTGCCAGTTGCCGTCCGCGAAGTTCCCCGCCAGCTGAGCCGTGCCGAGCGCTGTCTCGGTGCGGACCTGGCAGCGGAGCCTGGCCGGGCTGATGTCGATCAGCCACTGTGGGAAGGACTCGAAGTTGAACGCATTGGCGATGCGCTGCGTACGCTGGTCACTGGTACGGAACCACAAGGCCACAGTGAATGGATTGTCGCCAAGATCGATTGACGGGTCGAGCGGTATCTCGACATAGTCGCCGGCGAGGTGCAACGCCCTGCCAAACTTCCCGGCGACCAGCCTCGGTCTCCCGCTGACCACCGCCGTGTTCCCGTGCCCTGACTCCTCAGGCGTCGTCGACGGCGACGGGATGGGGACATCGAGCAACTCCATCGGCACCCGGGCGAAGCTCAGCCGCTTGTGATAGGTCAGGGCCGAATCGTCGGACAGCCGCGGGCCGTTCTCGTAGTAGACGCCCAGCATGCTGGAGGGCTCATCGACGATCTCGACAAGGTCGGAGTACCCCGACGGACCGTCGTAGACCACCAGGCTCTCCCGCCACGACGCGGCGCCGTCCAGACTCGACCTGAGCGTGAGGCGTTCCCGTGACGAGGGGTGTGCCGGGGCGGCAAAGATGGTCCGTTCGTTCTTGTCTGTCCGCCGAGTCGCCTCCAGCAGCGATCCTGAGACGATGGGAGTGATCAGGTCCGGCACGATCTGAAACGGGCCGTCGAAGGTGGCGCCACCGTCGCTGCTGGTCGTCGCTGCGCGGTTGCCGAAGGCCGTGCCTCGCTGGTTTCTCGTGTTGAAGTACACCGTGCCGTCGGCAAGTTCGACCACCGCGGTCTCGTTGGGAACCACTATCCCGTCGTCGTACTCGCCGATCGCTCCACCGATCTGCCAAGACTCGCCGTGGTCGTCGCTGTAGATCACGTGAACGCCGACGACCGCGGGACGCTCGTCGGTCTGGGGAAGGAAGTTGTGGTTGCCCGGCATGAGGAGCCGTCCGGCATGCGGTCCGGTGGTCAACTGGATGCCATGCGTCGGCCCACCCACGTAGTGCCGCATGCCGTCCACTTTGACGTCGGAGGTGATCTCTCGCCAGTCCGACCACGTGACACCATGGTCGTCGCTGTACATCACGAACGGGCGGGGCGCGTCTTCCGGACTGACCCGATCGTTCGCAATGTCATCGCCGGTGACGTCGCCTCCGGTCCGGACCACGAACAGGTGTATCCGTCCGGTCACCTGGTCGACGACAGCCGACTGGTTGGCCACTCGATTCGGCGGGTCTGCGGCGACCAGCTGCAAGGGACCCCAGGTCCGTCCGCCGTCGGCGGATCGTTTGAGCACCAACTGGATATGGCCGAAGTCCTCGGCGCTGTCGACGCGTCCCTGCGCGAAGGCCAGCAGCGTACCGTCAGCGGCTCGCACGATGAGTGGGATGCGGAATGTGTGGTAGTCCGCGGTCTCGCCTCTTTCGAACACCGTGACGCGTTCGAGGGCATGAGCAGATGCGGCATGAGCCACTTCTGACCACATACCGGCGGCGAACATAGAGGCGCTTCCGGCAAGTCCGATCGTCTTCAACAGATCACGGCGCCGCATTGTCGGCACAGTTGTCTCCCTTCGCTGGGTCACGGAACGTGCGCTATGCCGAGCCTCGGCGTACGAGCTCCCATGTCTGCAGGCGAGTCCTCCCCTCGGCCGGCGCTTCGCCTGTGAGCCGACTGATGAGCAGATCAGCGACCAGGGCTGCAGCGGCAGAGGTAGGGCCCACGGTGGTGAGCTGGGGATTCATCACAAGGTCCTCGGGGATGTCGCCCACGCCAACGACGGCCAGGTCGTCTGGCACACGAAGTCCCGCGTCGCGTGCGGCCCACATCGTGCTGACGGCTGCGATGTCCGACGCCGCGAACACGGCAGAGGGTCGGTGGGGCTGCGCGAGGAGCTTCTGCGCGTTGCGGTACGCCTCGGCACGCGACGCGGCACCGGCGACCACGAGCCCGCGATCCAGAGGGAGGCCACTGGCACGGAGCCCTGCTCTGTAGTCGTCGTACTTGCGGTGGCGACGGCCCTTGGACAGGAAGTGGCCGATGAACGCGATCCGCCGGTGCCCTTCTGAGGCGAGATACTGGACAGCGCCGCGACAGGCCTCGGAGGCGTCGCTTCGCACGGCATCGATGCCAGGGGGCACCGGATCGTCCGTCATGGTGACGACCGCCACGTTCAGCGGGACCAGCGCGGCGAGGTCATCCGACGCCAGATGGACGCCCTCAGCCACTACCACGCCGTCGGCGAGACGACGACGCAGCTGCTCCATGATGGCGGGTCGCTCGTCGTCCTCATCGGCAATCGCGAGGACGAGGGTGAAGCCGTGCTGGGCAACCGCGGTCGTGAGATCCCAAGCGAGCTGCTCGAAATACGGTGCGCCTAGTCGCGGGAGCACCAGGCACACCCGATCGGTCCGCCGACGACTCAGTGCCCGGGCGGACTGGTTGGGCGCATAGCCGAGGGATCGAACCGCGTCGAGTACCCGCTGCCGGGTCTCCTCACTCACCCGACTGCTGCCGGAGCGGCGACCGCTCAGGACATAGGACACCGTCGCCTTGGACACGCCGGCCAACCGAGCGACGTCGGCCACCGTGGGCGCCCGCGGTGGCTCACTCATCGCGGATCGCCAGTTCTATGGTTACCCGATTAACCATGCTCGCGACGATAATGCGCACCCGCGACGAGCGTCAAGATGCTGGGTCGCACCCATCGAGGCATTCTGGAACGAGTTCCGTTGTCCCGAGGGAGTTGAGTCGTGACCGAACGCCACGATGAACACGCGAGCATCACGGTTCGCACCGCCACGATGGCGGATGAGGCCGAGATCCGGCGCGTGCTGCTCGAACTGCATCCGGATGGGGTAGACGCCGTGACGCTGCCTCACGTCCGTCAGGAGGCTCGTACGTTCGTCGCCACGCACAGCGATCGCGTGGTTGGAGTGGCGGTCGCGACGCTTGTCGACTACGGCCACGAGGCGTATGGATCGGTTGAAGAGCTCGTAGTGGAGGCTCAAGGGCGTGGCGTCGGAACCGGAGGGAGTCTGTTGGACGAATGCCGGAGATGGCTCGAAGCGTCAGGCGCCGAAGTCGTCTTTGTCTCAGCCGCCGACGACCAGGCGGCTCACTTCTACCGCTCTTCCGGCTTCGTCCGATGTACCGGACCCTGGCTCTACTGGGTGCCGAATGCTTCCAGACGAAAGGGTGAGCCTTGATGACTCACCCACGATGCACCGTAATCCTCTACTCCACGGACATCTCAGGCCTCACGGAGAGAGATCTCGACGGTGGCTGCGGCTGCGCCAGTACTACGAAGGGCTCGGAATGCAGGCACTTCACAGGCATGGCCGTTCGACGGTGGCACGTACTGAACGGACGGCAACCGTGGGCGGCGTACCCGAAACCTGTACAGGGCCGCAGGGCCAAGCCCGACGGGTCGCCGCGTCGAGCCTTTGCGGGTGCTGCGTCTCAGGGCGCGAGCCCGCACAGGTGGCGCATTCGGGCGACGTGCCCGCGTAGCACAGCCGCTGGGTCTGCGCCTTCTCGCTCTCGTATGCGGTATCGCGCTGCGTTGCGCGCCTGGGTCGCGACGGTGAAGGCCGGCAGTGCTGCGCGCTCGAGGTCGGTCAGATTGAAGTGCTCCTGGAACGCTGCGCTCAGCTCTGGGCGAATCCGATTGCTGGTCGCGTCTTCGCGGGAGAAGCAGAACGTCGCGTGCGCGACGTCCTCGAGACGGTAGCCGCGATGTACGACGTCGAAGTCAAAGACACCGGTCACCTGGTCGTCGACGAACGCGAGATTCGTACCGTGGAAGTCGGCGTGGACCCACGCTGGCGGGAGCTGATCCACAACTTCGATGGGGAAGTCTCGCGTCAGGCTGGCCAACCAGGCGTCGAGGAAGGCGAGCTCGGCGGCCACATCGCGATCGGCGAACATCGTGTGCAACTCGGCGAGATCTTCAGCGCCGTGCGTCCACCACCGGCGCAGGCTGGGAATGGTGTCGTCGTCGACGGCCGGTTCGGCGAAGTCCTCGGCCGCCTCGTGCAGGTCGGCGAGGCAAAGCGCGGCGTTACGCAGTTGCTCGCTGTTTGCGTAGTCGTAGCCGGCCCCAGCAACCTGACGGAAGAGGACCCAGGTTCTCTGCCCGGTGTTGACGAGACGTTCGCCGTCGTTTGTGGCGATGATGTCTGCGGTGGGAATGCCTTTGCCGAGTAGGTGTTCCTGGAAGTCGAGCTGGAACTGGATGCGCGAATGGTCAACGTTGCGGAGGTAGCAGCGGAGCACGTACCGGCCACCCTGCGCGTCGACCATGATCGCGTTGACGTTGCGGCCGGTCGTCGGCATCAGACCGATCTGGCGGAGCCCTGGGATTCGGTACTGCTCGACAAGCAGCGGCACGTCGTCGCTGAGGTCGGGTCCGGTCACGCATGGGTACGTTAGCCGATCACCTGATCGCCCGTTGGCTGCCGCTACCTCGCGCCGTAGGCCATCCCCCACCAGTGGGGTTGGAGCGATCCAAGCCGGTACGCGCGCCAGCCCGTCGGCGTCTGGTCGTCTGGAACGGCGACCTCGACGTCTGGACCCCAGAAGCGCAACCGTTCCTGACATGATCCACACGAAGCGATGACACGGATGACCGGCGAGTCATCATCTCGGACGACGCACGCAGAGGCTGTGACGGGTTCGTTGAGCTTGTGCGCCTCGGCGATCGCTCCGGTCTCGATGCACAGCCCAGCCGACTCGCTCAATGCCTCCACGAACACGCTCGTGAGGACGGTCCCAGCCGCTGTGTACATGGCGGCAGCTCCTCCCCAGCCAGTGTCGCCGTAGCGGGTGACGAGCAGGGCCTTCGCCGCATCCACGAGGTTCTCGTCCAGCTTCATACCGGCATCCTCCTGCAGACACGCAGCCCCGTCCCAGGCCATCAGCGGCAAGGCCGTTCGGCGGTGGCACGCACTGGACGGGACTGTCACCTTGTCGCACGGAAGACCAGAACTCGGGAGTCGACCGTAACCGGCTCGTTGTGCCAGCCGCCGCGCACGTTGACATCGCTGAATCCGGCACGTTCAAGGTCGGCGGTGATGTCCTCAGCGGTACGGAAGTACAGAACGGTGGTGGTGCGCGTCGAACGCCACTCGAGCCACTCGCGGACGTGACCGAACGAGGTGTCGCGTTCGGTGGAGGTCTCAGCCGGGTTCCAGCGCTCCCACTCCCTGGCTTCCGGATTGCGGGTTTCGAAGCTGATCACCCCGCCGGGTCTGAGCGCGGCCGCAAAGGAGCCCAGGACCGTCGGACAGGCCTCGGGACTTATGTGCATCATCGTGTTCCCACTGCTCACAGCCAGATCCGCGTCGCCGGAACCGGCGAGCATCGTTGCGTCGCCGTGGATCCAGGAAACCGCTTCGGCGCCCGGCTGGCGGCGTGCGTAGTCCAGCATCGTTGCGCTCGGGTCGACACCGATCACTACCCGGCCTGGCGTCGCGAGCGCACGAGTGAGGAGCCCGGTGCCGCAGCCCAAGTCGATGATCTTCTTTGCTTCGACCTCGTCAGCGAGCGTCCGGTAGTACACGTGGTCGTCGCTCGGAGGATTGTCGATGTCGTACCGCTCGACGAACCGCTCATCCCGATACGGGTCCACAGCCATGTCGCTGGCACGGTAGCGAGACCGCGCAGTGCACGCGACAGGGTTTCCCTTGGGTGGGCCGACCGTGCCATCCGCGCCGGCCAAGCAGACATCTAGCTCGAATCGCTGAGCTTTCGCAGCAGCTGCACGGCGTGTTGACCGTCCTCAGGCGCGAAGGCGGCGGAGGTACGGGTCGACAGGCTCGGCTGGCCCCACGCGGATTCTGGCGTCCACGATGCGACAGCCGTCTTCTGAGGCGATCACGGGGTTGAGGTCGAGCTCGGCGACCTCGGGTAGGAGTTCGCCGAGGCGGCTGACCCGCAGGAGGACGTCCGCGAGAGCCTCGGTGTCGAGTCGGGGGATCGCGTGTGGGTCGAACAGCATGGGGGACGCGCGCAGGGCGGCGATCATCTCCTCGGCGTCGTGGCTGGTCATGGGTACGAGCCGGTAGGCGCGGTCGGCCAAAAGGTCGGTGTCCACGCCCCCGAGGCCGAAGGCGACCAACGGCCCGAACGTGGGGTCATTGTGGAGGCCGGCCAGGAGCTCTCGCCCGGGTTCGGCCATTGGTTGGATGAGTACGCCGCGCAGTTGAGGTCCGAACCGGTTCCGAAAGCTGGCGAAGGTCGTACGGATCCGGGTCTCGTCCGCCACGGCGAGGGCGACGCCTCCGCCGCGGGTCTTGTGTTGCAGGTTCTCGGCGATCGCTTTCATTGCCACCGGGTGCCCAAGGTCGTGGAAAGCGGCGACCGCCGCCTGCGGATCGGTGACGACGACGCCGCCGAGCAACGGGAGTCCGAAGTGCCCGAGTAGGGCGGCCGCCGAGTCCGGGTCGAGCCAGCAGCCGGCCGGTTGCCTGTGAAGGATGTCGTCGACGAGTGCCCTGGCCGCGTCGATGTCGATGCCCGGCAGGTCCGGCACCGTGCCCGGCGGCCGGACTCGCCAGGTCCCGTACCGGGCGCACCGCTGTAGTGCGTCGGTTGCCACCGCTGGATCGCCGAACGCGGGTACGGTCCTGTCGGTGGGGCGCGTCGGTCGCAGCCCTTCGACAACCGCGGTCTGGCCCACCCGGACGGCGAGCACAGGCTTGCTGGCGCCGGCCACGCTGTCGGCGAGTCCGACGTCCGGGCGGACGAGTGCGGTCGGAGCGGCGAGGACGAGCACGATGTCGACGCACGGGTCGTCGAGGACCGTGCGTACACAGGTATGGAACGTCTGGTCGGAGATGCCGGCCGTCGTGTCGACCGGGTTGTCAAGACTCGCAGTCGGCGGCAGAAGCGACCCCAGCGTGGCACGGGTCTGTTCACCGAGTTCCGGCAGCGACAGCCCCCGTTCGGCCGCGGCGTCGGCCGCGAGGACCCCGATTCCGCCGACGTTGCCGATGACGGCGACGCGGTTTCCCTGGGGCGGCAGCTGCCAGCTCAGCATGCACGCCACGGCCAGCACCTGGGTGAGGCTGTCGACGGAGATGACGCCAGCCTGGTCGAACAGGGCGTCCCTGGCGACGACGGGCGTGGCGGTCGCCGCCGTGTGCGAGGCGGCAGCGCGCTGCGCCGCCTCCGTACGGCCGGTACGCAGGGCGAGGACGGGCTTGCGCTCGGCCAGAGCGCGCGCCACCTTGGCGAACTTGCGTGGGTTGCCGAACGACTCGACGTAGACGACTGCGAGGTCTGTGGTGTCGTCGCGGTGCCACCACATCAGCAGGTCGTTGCTGCTCACGTCGTACTTGTCTCCGGTCGAGACGAGAGTGGAGATGCCGAGACCCACCGCACGGAACTGCTCGAGGAGAGCGATGCCGACGCCCCCGGACTGGGTCACGATGCCGATCCGTCCGACGGGTAGCGGGCCGCTGGCGAAGGTGGCGTTGAGGCGTACGTCCGGATCGGTGTTGGCGACGCCGAGGCAGTTCGGGCCGACGAGTCGCATCCCGTGGCTGCGGACGGCCCGCTTGAGCGCGGTCGCCTGTTCCTCGTCCAGGCCGGAGGTGATGACGACGAGGGCGCGGACGCCGCGGACGCCGCAGTCCTCAGCCGCCTGGGCGACGGCCGCGGGCGGTACGCAGAGAACGGCAAGGTCCACGCCGGAGGGGAGGTCTCGTGCTGTGGCCACCGCCGCAAGGCCGTTCACGCTGGTGGCGTTTCGGTTGACGGCGTAGCAGGCGCCGCCGAAGCCGTCGCGCAGGTTGGCGAGCACGGCGTGGCCGATCGCGTCGGACCGCCGGCTGGCGCCGACGACGGCGACCGACCGGGGCCGCAGAACGGTACGCAGACTGGCCACGTCCGCGCGTCGTTCCCGCTCACCCACAGCCGACGGGTAGCCGCCGACGAGTTGGACGGCGACCTCGTACGACGACCCTTCGGCATGCATGGTGGTGGGGAGCCCGAGGTCGTGGAAGACCCTCACCATGGCCGCGTTCTCGCGGAACACCTCGGCCACGAAGCGGCGCACCCCGCGGGACCGAGCCGCCGACGCCAGGTGCTCGAGGAGCAAGGTGCCGAGCCCGTGCGCCTGGTGGTGGTGATCAACCACGAGGGCGACCTCGGCTTCGGCGGGGTCGGGAAGGGTTTCGTAGTGCGCCACCCCCAGGAGTGACCCGCCGATGAACCCGCCCAGCGCAAGCCGGTGGGCGTCACCGGTGCCCACGAGCTTTCGCAGCAGCGGGTCGATGCCGGCGGGTCGAGCGGTGAAGAACCGGAAGTAGCGGTCGCGCTCCGGCAGGCCGGCGTGAATGCCTCGAAGCTGGCCGAGATCAGCGGGCCCGAGCGGACGAATCACCACGATCCGCCCGTCGGTCAGCGCCGCTCGCACCTCCTGCACCGGAGGCGCCGCGGTCGAGGACTCACTCTCGCGCATGTGCCGGTCTCCCGGTCCACACGTTACGGGTGCGGGAACGTAGGGGGAGAGGAGTTGAACACCCCAGGAGGCGTGAGTGGGCCCGCTGGACAAAGGAGCGACACCGATGCCATCGGAAGGATCGGTGCCATCGGAAGGATCGGTGCCATCGGAAGGATCGGTGCCATCGGAAGGATCGGTGCCATCGGAAGGACCGGTGCCATCGGAAGGACCGGTGCCATCGGAAGGACCGGTGCCATCGGAAGGACCGGCGCCGTCTGAGGGGCCGGTGCGGTCGGAAGGTTTGTCCGAGGCTGAGGCGGCCCGGCGACTCGAGGAGGTCGGCCCGAACCTGCCGCCCAGACCTGGCCGGGTCTCCCTCGTACGGCGGGTCGTGAACCAGCTACGTGACCCGTTGATCGTCGTGCTGATCGCTGCCGCCGTTCTCACCATCGTCACGGCGGACTTCGCCGACGCCGCCGTGATCCTGCTGGTCATCACCGTGAACACGACGGTTGGTGTCACACAGGAGGTACGCGCCGACCGGGCGGTCGAGCAACTCGTCGCTCTCGCCGCACCGGCGGCGCGGGTGATCCGCGGCGGCGTGGAGCGCGAGGTCGGCATCGACACCGTGGTGCCTGGTGATCTCCTGATTCTTGCCGAGGGGGAGATCGTCGCCGCGGACGCACGGCTGGTCGAGGCGGTCGCGTTCGCCGCGGACGAGTCGATGCTGACCGGCGAGGCGGTACCGGTGGACAAGAGCGCCGTCCCGGCCGGCGAGCCGGGTGGCGAGGTGTCGGCGGGCACTGTCGTGGTACGCGGGCGCGGCCGGGCGGTGGTCACGGCGACCGGCGCCGGGAGCGCCATGGGAAGGGTTGCCGCCCTGCTCGCACCGGTTCCGGGGCTGACGCCGTTGCAGAAGCGCCTGGCTGGTGTTGCCCGGACGCTGGCGCTGGCGGCGGCCGTCCTGTGCCTGGTGGTTCTGGTCCTCGGTGTCGTACGAGGGCAACCGGTCGAGTTGATGGTGCTGACCGCGGTCAGCCTCATGGTCGCCGCCGTGCCCGAGTCGCTGCCCGCTGTCGTGTCGTTGGCCCTGGCCCTGGGTGCCCGTCGGATGGCGGCCCGGCAGGCAATTGTCCGGCGTCTGCCGGCGGTGGAGGCGCTCGGATCCGTCACCGTGATCGCCACCGACAAGACGGGCACTCTCACCGAGGGCGCCATGGTCGTGCAGAAGCTGTGGACGGTCGACGGCGAGGCCGACGTCACGGGGCTTGGCTACGCACCGGAGGGTCGCGTTGAGCGTGACGGCATGCCACTTGACCCGGAGCGCGCCCCGGACGTGGCCGCACTGCTTCGCGCGTGTGCGTTGTGTACGGATGCCGCACTTGTTCCGCCTCGCCCACCGACCCCGAAGGGCGGCAGGGGAGGCGGGGACGCCGCGATCGAGTCCTGGACCGCGGCCGGCGACCCGACCGAGGCGGCGCTCCTGGCCGCCGCCGCCAAGGTGGGCCTGACCCGAACGGCGCTCGAACGGGAGTGGCCGCGGGTCGGCGAGGTCCCGTTCGACAACGCCCGCAAGCGGATGACCACCGTGCACCGCGAAGCGTCCGGGCGCTTCGAGGTGATCTGCAAGGGTGCTCCCGAGGTCCTGCTGCGCGCGCCGATCACCAGCGACGACGCCGCGACGCTCCAGCGGGCGGAGCGCCGAGCCGACGAGTTCGCCCGTCAGGGTTACCGCGTACTCGCGGTCGCCGCCGGCGAGCGATCCTCGCTCCCGGCCGCGGGCGGTCCGTCCCCAGGACTCCTGCCTGAGGTGGAGGAAGGGCTGCGCCTGCTCGGTCTCGTCGCCATCGCCGATCCGCCGCGTGCCTCCGCCGCGGCCACCATCGCCGCCTGCCGGCAGGCAGGGCTCACTCCGGTGCTGATCACCGGCGATCACCGGGCCACGGCCCGCGCCCTCGCTGTCCAGGTCGGGATCGGCGGTGACGACCCGGTGGTCATGGACGGCTCCGACCTGGATCCGGAGCGCGTCCCGGATCCGCGCGACTGTGCGGTGTTCGCGCGAACGAGTCCGGAGCAGAAGCTCGGGATCGTCGATGCCTACGGCCGGCGGTCCCAGGTCGTGGCGATGACGGGCGACGGGGTGAACGACGCGCCGGCTCTGCGCCGGGCCGACATCGGGGTCGCCATGGGGCGGCGTGGTACGGAGGTCGCCCGAGAGGCCGCGGACCTGGTGCTGGCAGACGACGAGCTCGCGACCCTGGTCACGGCGGTCGAGGAGGGTCGGCGGATCTATGCCAACGTGCGGAGGTTCCTCGTCTACGGCCTGTCCGGCGGGGCCGCGGAGATCATGGTGATGCTGGTCGGCCCTTTCCTCGGGCTCCCGCTTCCGCTCCAGCCCGCCCAGATCCTGTGGATCAACCTGATGACCCACGGCCCGCCAGGGGTCGCGCTGGGCGCCGAACCTGCCGGTGCCGACCTGATGCGCTCGCCACCACGTCCGCCGGCGGAGCGGATCCTCGGTGCCGGACTCTGGCAGCGGATCCCGCGAATCGCCGTCGTCCTCGCCGCCGTGACGTTGGGCGTGGCGGTCTGGGCGGAGTCGACCGGGCGGCCGTGGCAGTCGATGGCCTACCTCACGCTCGCCACCACGCAGCTGGGTGTCGCCCTGGGCTCACGTGCCCGCCCGGGGACGCGCGACAACCCGTTCCTGCTGGTCGCGGTGGGCGCGTCCTTCGTCCTGATGCTGGCGGGGTTGTACGTTCCCCTGCTGCGGGAGCTGTTGGGTACCGAACCCCTGGCAGTCGCTGACCTCGGAATCGTCTGCGTCGTGTCCGTCGCCGGGTATCTCGCCGTACGCCTGGACCGTCGCCTGCACTCCGAGCCGTCGGCGAAGGCCTCCACCGCGAGGGGGACCGGCCGGAAGGAGCACGCCTGAGGCGGCCCGCGCGATCGTCGGCTGAACTGCACCAGACGTGGGCACGATGACCTCGTGGTCGAACTCGCGATGCCGAGGCCAGCATGAGCAGGCCGCCGACGGGCGCGTCGGTCGAGGGACTCGAGCGGCGCCGGAACGGTCCTGCCCACCGGGTCCTGGCCGAGCTTCGCTCGGCGCGGGCCGACCATGGTCGGATCACTCCTGACGACGAGCGCGCGATCGCCGCGAGGACCGGGCTACCGGTCGCCGTGGTGCATGGGGCCGCGCGCTACTACACCGACCTGCGCGGCACCCAGGGCGAGCGGCACGTACGGCTGTGCGGTGGGACGGCGTGCTTCGTGGCGAGCCAGGGCGGGCGCCACATTCCTGACGTGGAGCGGGTGCTGGGCGTACGGGCGGGGACCTGCGCGCCGGACGGCAGCGTGTCGCTGCAGGTCGTGCACTGCCTGGGTTACTGCTACACGGGCCCGGCCGCCCTCGACGGCGACGAGCCCCGCGCGGGTGCCGACCTTGCCGACCAGCTCGCCGGCCTCTCCACTCCGCGGGCGCCGGAACCGTCCGTACGGGCGGCGACGGCGCCCGTCGTCCTCCGTGGGATCCAGGGCGACGAGGGGGCGTGGGAAGTGTGGCGTGCCCTGGTCGCGGACGACAGGTCTCCCCGTCGCGTCCTGGAGGAGGTCGAGACCGCCGGCCTTCGTGGCCGCGGCGGTGCCGGGTTTCCCGCCGCGGCCAAGTGGCGGGCGTTGTCGGCGGCGGGTCCGGCCGGGCCGCGCTACGTCGTGGCCAACGGCGACGAGGGCGACCCCGGCTCGTACGCCGACCGCATCCTGATGGAGCGCGACCCGTCCGGGCTGCTGGAGGGTCTCGCCCTCGCGGCACTGGCCTGCGGGGCCACGACGGGATTCGTGTACGTGCGGTCGGAGTACCCCAGGGCGTACGAGAGCGTGGCGGCGGCCGTGGCCGCGGCGTACACCCAGGGACACCTCGGCCGCGACGTACACGGCTCCGGCATCGATCTCGACCTGGACGTGGTCATGGGGGCGGGTTCGTACGTCGCGGGGGAGGAGACGTCGCTCCTGCACTCGCTCGCCGGGCTGCGTGCGACGGTCCGGCCGCGGCCGCCGTACCCCGTCGAGTACGGCCTCCTCGGACGACCCACGGCGGTCAACAACGTCGAGACGCTGTCGTCGGTGCCGGCGGTCGTCCGTGCCGGCGGTGCGGCCTACGCGGCACGCGGAGTTCCGCCGGAGACGGGAACCCTGGTCGTCTGCCTGAACGAGCGGTTCGTACGCCCGGGTGCCTACGAGGTCGAGCTGGGCACGCCGTTGCGCGACATCGTCTTCGGGCTCGGCGGAGGGCTTCCCCGCGGGCGACGGCTGCGGGCGATCCAGGTGGGCGGTCCGCTCGGCGGCTTCCTCGCACCCGACCAGCTCGACCTTCCCCTGCTCGACTCCGCACTCACGGCGGCCGGAGTGACGCTCGGCCACGGCAGCCTGCTCGCCGTCGACGACCAGGTGGACCCGGACGACCTGCTCCGGCACCTGTGGGAGTTCGGCGCGAGCGAGAGCTGCGGCACCTGCACCCCGTGCCGCGAGGGCACCCGGCGAGGTGAACGCCAGCCCGAGGCGGCGGCGCGGGACGACGCGCTGCTCGACGTGATGCAGACCGCCAGTCTGTGCCCGTTCGGACGCCGCATCCCGGTGGCGGTCCGCAGCCTGGTGCGCGTCATGGGTGCGGGTCGGTCGGGCCCCGGACCTGGCGGGGATTCGCCGCGATGAGGGTGCGGGTGAACGGCACGCCCGTCGAGGTGCCCGACGGCAGCTCGGTTCTGGCCGCCGTCCGCGCTGCCGGTCTCGAGGTGCCGACGCTCTGCCACGACGAACGCCTCAGCCCGTCGGGTTCGTGCCGGGTCTGTCTGGTCCGCTCGGGCCCGGCGGTCGTCGCGGCATGTACGACACCGGCGGCCGAGGGTGCCGACATCCGTACCGACGACGAGACGGTGGCCGCCACGGTGCGACGCGTCGTGGAGCTCACCGTCGAACGGCTGCCCGCGGGTGCGCTCGACCTGCCGACCGAGCTCGCCGCGGTCTGCGACCAGCTCGGCGTCGGGCCGGAGGCGTTCGACGGCGCCGGACAAGGACCTGGTCGTGGGCTCGGCCGGGACGACTCCCATCCGTACGTCCGGCTCGACGCCGCCCTGTGCATCGCCTGCGGCCGGTGTGTCCGGATGTGCGACGAGGTTCAGGGCACGTTCGCCCTGACGCTCGTCGGACGCGGGGCGGACACGGTGGTGGCTCCGGGGACGGGCGGACCCTGGGTGGAGTCGGCGTGCGTGGCCTGCGGCGGCTGCGTGGACAGCTGTCCCAGCGGCGCGATCAGCGGGCCGGTCCCGTTGCCGGTCGCGGTGGCGCCGACCGCGACGGTGACCAGGACGACCTGCGGCTACTGCGGTGTCGGCTGCGCCCTCGACGTCCACACCCGTACGGCGGACAGCAACCCCGACCCGATCCCCGACCCGGTGGCGGACCCGATCCCAGACCCGATGGGCGACACCGACGAGCCGGCGATCGTGGCGATCACGCCGGCCCACGACGGACCCGTCAACCGCGGCCACGCCTGCGTCAAGGGGCGCTTCGCCTACGACTTCGTACGCTCGCCGGACCGACTCACCACGCCGCTGGTACGCCGCGCCGGCCGGCTCGAGCCGGCGACGTGGGACGACGCCCTCGCGCTCGTGGGACGGGAGCTGACGCGGATCCGCGAAACGCACGGCCCGGACTCCATCGCCGCCATCTCCTCGGCCCGGTCGACCAACGAGGAGAACTACCTGCTCCAGAAGCTGATGCGAACGGTCATCGGCACCAACAATGTCGACAACTGTTCGAGGATCTGCCACGCACCTTCTGCCGCGGGCCTCACCGCGACCTTCGGCCTGGCGGGTGGTACGAACGCCGCGGACGACCTCGACGACGCCGACTGCATCCTGCTCGTCGGTGCCAACCCGACCGAGGCGCACCCGGTGATCGGGGCCCGGATCATGCAGCGGGCGCTGAACGGCGCCCGGCTCGTCGTGATCGACCCCAGGAGGACCGGACTCGCCCGGGTCGCGGACGTCCACCTGCAAGGACGACCCGGCTCCAACGTCGCCGTCTTCCACGGGCTGGCCCGTCTCCTGCTCGACAACGGGTGGGTGGACGAGGCGTTCCTCGCGACCCGCGCCGACGGGTGGGACGAGTTGCGCGCCCTGCTTCACGAGTACCCGCCAGAACAGGTCGCCGAGCTGAGCGGCATCGAGCCGGCGATCCTCGCCGAGGCGGCCCGCCTGTTCGGCACGGCGCGCAAGCCCTCGATCGTCTACGGCCTCGGCGTCACCGAGCACGCACACGGCACGGACGGCGTGCGTACCCTCGCCAACCTCGCGGTCCTCCGCGGTGCCGTCGGCACGCCGAACGGCGGCGGTGTCAACCCGCTGCGTGGTCAGAACAACGTGCAGGGGGCGTCGGACATGGGCGCGCTCCCCGACCTTCTTCCCGGCTACCAGAAGGTGACCGACGACGCGGTGCGCCGACGCTTCGGCGAAGAGTGGGGGACACCCGTGCCGCCGCGGCCGGGGCTGCGGATCCCCGAGATGTTCGACGCCGCGCTCACGGGCCAGGTCCGGGCGCTGTACGTGTTCGGCGAGGACATCCTGCAGACCGATCCGGACTCGGGGCACGTCCGGGCCGCTGTCGAGGCCGCCGAGTTCGTGGTGAGCCAGGAGATCTTTCCCTCCGCCACCGCCCTGGCCGCCGACGTGGTGCTCCCGGGTGCGTCGTTCCTCGAGAAGGACGGCACGTTCGTGAACTTCGACCGGCGGTTCCAGCGGGTACGCCCCGCACTCGACCCGCCGGGACTGGCGCGTACCGACTTCGCGGTGGTGACCGCGGTGGCGCGGGCCCTCGGTGGAGACCTCGGCTGTCCCACGCCGGCGGACGCACTGGCCGAGTGCGCCCGTCTCACCCCCGTCTTCGCCGGCATCTCCCACGACCGCCTCGACAACGAGTACGCGTTGCACTGGCCCTGCCGCGGCCCGGACGATCCGGGTGAGGCCAGGTTGTACGAGCAGGAGTTCGCCACCCCGAACGGGCGCGCCCAACTCGCCGCCCTTCCCTGGGCGCCGCCCGGCGAGTCACCCGATACGGCCTACCCGTACACGCTGATCACCGGCCGCCGACTGGTCCACTACAACAGCGGAACGATGACCCGGCGGACGCCGAACCTCGCGCTGGTCCCCGACGAGCACCTCGAGATCAACCCCGACGACGCGCTGCGGCTCGGACTGCGCGAAGGGGACCTCGTCGAGATCGCCAGCCGGCGCGGCAGCATCACCGCGCCGGGCCGCCTCACCGATGACGTGGCTCCCGGCGAGGTCTTTCTTTCCTTCGCCTTCCCCGACGTGGCGGCCAACCTGCTCACCTCAGGCGAGACGGACGAGGTGACCTCCTGCCCGGAGTACAAGGTCACGGCGGTCCGGCTGCGTAAGGGCTGAGAGCGGTTCATGGGAGAGGGCACGACCGGACGTCCGCCATCAGTAGAGGACGAGGAGACATCTGTCCACGAGCCGCTCGCTCTCCTGCTGGCGCATCTGCGCAGTGGACCCGGCGGCCTGACCCATCGGGAGGCCGAGCGGCGGCTGGTGGTCTTCGGCCCGAACGTGTTGCGGCGGCGGGGCAAGCGGCGATTCGGCCGCGCGCTGGTCCGCCAGTTCGTCCATCCGTTGGCCCTGCTGCTGTGGGTCGCCTCGCTGCTCGCCTTCGTGGCGGGTACGCCGGTGCTGGGATGGGCCATCATCGCCGTGATCGTGCTGAACGCCCTTCTGGCGTTCGTGCAGGAGCAGCAGGCCGAGCGGGCGGTCGAGGCGCTGGTCGCGTACCTCCCGCAGGAGGCAACCGCGGTCCGCGACGGCGTCCGCCAAGTTGTGCCCGCGGCGACGCTGGTCCCCGGTGACGTCGTGATCATCGACGAGGGGGACCGGATCTCCGCCGACGGCCGGCTACTCGACGGCAGCCTCGAGGTCGACCTGTCGGCGCTGACGGGCGAGTCGCTGGCAGTGACGCGGGCCGCCGGTCCCACAGATGCGCGGGCGGCGCTGGTCGAGGCGCAGGACGTGGTGTTCAGCGGGACGACCTGCACAGGCGGTACGGCCCGAGCGGCGGTGTTCGCGACGGGAGCGCACTCCGAGCTGGGCCGGATCGCGGCGTTGTCTGAGCGCCGCGCACCCGAAGCCAGTCCGCTGGAACGCCAGGTTCGCCGGATCGCATGGCTGATCGCGGCGGTCGCACTCGGCGTAGGTGTGGCGTTCCTGCCATTGGGCACGCTGGCCGGGCTGTCCCTGCCGGATGCGTTCGTGTTCGCGACCGGCCTTCTGGTGGCGAACGTGCCCGAAGGTCTCCTGCCGACCATCACGCTGGCGCTCGCGGTCGGCGTCCGCGCGCTGGCTGTCCGGGGCGCCCTCGTCAAGCGGCTCTCGGCGGTAGAGACCCTCGGGTCGACGACCACGATCTGCACGGACAAGACCGGAACTCTCACCACGAACAGCATGCAGGTCCTCGAGGTGTGGACCCCTCGTGAGGGAGACGCGGCGACGAGACCGGTGAGGGAGGTGATGGTCGCCTGCAACACCGCCGACCTCGCTGGAGGTCCCGGGAGCGTCGACGAAGGGGATCCCACCGAGATCGCCCTGTTGCGGTACGCGGCCGACACCGGTACGGACGTCGACCTGTCACGTCGGGAAGGCCGGCGGAGGGCGATCTTCCGGTTCGATCCACGCCTGGCGCGGATGACCACCGTCGACGACACGGGTGAGTCGGACGAACAAGCCGGCTCTCCGCCACACCCAGAGCAGCTTGTCGTCCACACCAAGGGCGCACCGGAGGCGGTCCTGCCCCTGTGCACCCGCGTCCTCGACGGCGCTCCGCGAATCCTGACCGAGGCAGACCGTGCGCGTACCAGGGCTGTTCAGGAGGCACTGACCGCACGCGGACGTCGGGTCCTCGCCTTCGCCAGTCGAGTAACTGTCGCGCCGGGAGGCAGGCGGGGCGTCGAGTTCGCCCGTGAGGAGGTCGAGCGAGACCTCTGCCTGCTCGGCCTTGCCGGGCTGCACGACCCGCCCCGTCCTGAGGTGCCAGCAGCTGTGGCCGCCTGCCACGAGTCGGGCCTCACCGTGCACGTGGTCACCGGGGACCACGGCCAGACCGCGGCCGAGGTCGCCCGCGAGGTCGGCCTGCGCGCTGACCGCATCGTCACCGGAACCGACGTGGCGGCGATGAGTGAGGAGCGCCTCGGAGAACTCCTCGCAGGAGGTCAGGAACTGATCTTCGCGCGGAGCTCGCCCGAGACGAAGCTGCGGATCGTCGATGCGCTGCGCCACCGCGGCGAGGTCGTGGCCGTCACCGGTGATGGCGTCAACGATGCCCCGGCTCTCCGCCGGGCGGACATCGGGGTCGCCATGGGGCGTACGGGCACCGACGTCGCCAGGGAAGCCGCCACGATGGTCCTGACCGACGACAACTTCGCCACCATCGTGGCGGCGGTCGAGGAGGGGCGACGGGCCTTCGACAACGTCCGGAAGTTCGTGCTCTACATCTTCGCCCACGCCGTCCCCGAGGTTGCGCCGTTCCTCCTCTTCGCACTCTCCGGCGGGGCGGTACCCCTCCCGCTTACGGTGCTCCAGATCCTCGCGATCGACCTCGGCACCGAGACGCTGCCCGCGCTCGCTCTGGGCCGCGAACCGGCCGAGCCGGGAGTCATGGCCAGGCCACCGCGAGGGCGCCACGAGGGAATCATCGACCGCAGGCTGCTGTGGCGCGCCTGGGGCCTGCTCGGCCTGGTATCGGCGGTCCTGGTGCTTGGTGCGTTCTTCGTCGTCCTGGTCAGCGCGGGTTGGCATCCGGGCGCGGCAACCGGACCGGGCACGGCGCTCCACGGGAGTTATCTCCAGGCGACGACCGCCACCTTCGCCGGGATCGTCGCATGCCAGCTGGGTACCGCGTTCGCCGCTCGCACCGACCATGCATCCCTGCGGACCGTAGGGATCTTCAGCAACCCGCTGCTCCTCGCTGGGTGCGCATTCGAGATCGCGTTCGCGGCCGCGCTCATCTACCTGCCACCGCTCCAGCGGGTGTTCGGAACGGCCGCTCTGCCAGGCTGGGTTCTCCTCCTGCTCCTGCCCTTTCCCTTCATCGTGTGGGGAGTCGACGAGATCAGCCGCTGGCGGCGGCGTCGCCGACGGGACCGGGGACCTGCGCCGCGGTGAAGGCTCATACCCTCGAGCGAGCCGCCAACAAGGTCCCGCATCGCCAGGACGCCGCACAGGTGCTGGGGCCGCAGTCCGGGTTTGGGGCGGTGTGCGCGGACGTTCCACATCCGGAACGGCGTACCGGTAACGGCCGCGTACGCCAGCGCCTGACGCACGATCATGCCCGACCCCGAGTGCGCGGAACCGTCGATGTCGAGCAACGTGCTCACCCCTGCCGGTGCGTGACGGTCACAGGCGTGGAGGGCTCATCGCCAGTGTAGGTGGGAGCCCGGGTCCGACGGCGAACGCCAGACCGTCCGGGGGAGCGGGGGCCTGCGCTCACTCACGGGGCCGAAGGTCCTTGGCGCTGATGACCGTGCCCCGCTGACCTGCTCCGGCCACCGACGTAGCGTGAACATGGCCGGCGTGAGCGCAGGGGTGGTCGGGTGTTGACGAGTAGCGTGCGCCTGTTCCGCGTCAAGGGCGTCCCGGTAGGGATCAGCTGGACGTGGCTGGTGATCTTCGTGCTGGTGCTCTGGTCGCTGGCGGCGGTGTTGTTCCCGGCCACATATCCGGATCTGTCCGGATCGGCACATCTCGCGATGGCAGCCGTCGCCACCGTGCTCTTCTTCGCCTCGATCCTGGCGCACGAACTCAGTCACACGCTCCAGTCGATGCGCGAGGGCGTACGAGTGCGGGAGATCACGCTGTGGCTGTTCGGTGGCGTCTCTCGGGCGGAGGAACCGCTGCCTGGTCCCGGCGCGGAGTTCCGCGTGGTGATCGCAGGGCCGATCGCGACCGCGGTCCTCGCGCTGGTGTTCGCGGGGCTCGCGCTGCTTGCGGATGTGACCGGACTTCCCGCGTCCGTGACAGGCGTACTCGACTATCTGGCGCTCATCAACACCTTGTTGCTCGTCTTCAACCTCGTTCCCGCGCTACCGCTCGACGGTGGACGGCTCCTGCACGCACTGCTGTGGTGGCGACAGGGGGACAGCGCGTCGGCCACGATCTCGGCTGCTGTGGGTGGGCGGATCTTCGCGGTGCTCCTGATCCTTCTCGGCCTGACCAGCCTGCTGGCTGGCGGGGGCGTAGGCGGTATCTGGTTCCTCCTGCTCGGCTGGTTCCTCCTGCTGGCCGTCCAACAGGAGGTGGTCTCCGCTCGGCTGGAACATGCGTTCACCGGCCTGCGCGTCCGCGACCTGATGGCCCATGCCCCGGTGACGGTGGATCCCGGCCTCACCATCGCCGAGTTCAGTAAGGACATCGGGCGGTGGCCCGCACACGCTTCGTACCCCGTGGTGCGGCACGGCGACCTGGTTGGCCTGCTGTCCCTGTCGAGGGCTGCCGCCGTGCCCAAGCAGGAGCGACGCACGGTGCATGTCTCGGACGTGATGTTCGCTGGCCAGGACGTTCCCACAGTCCGTGCGGACGACCTGGTCGTCGACGCGGCACGCGCACTGCAGCGGGATCCAGGCCGGGCTCTCGTGGTCGACGGCGGCACCGGACACGAGCTCGTCGGGCTGTTGTCGGTCAGCGACCTGAACCGCGCACTGGAGGTCGCCCCGCTGCGGGAGCCTCGGCAGGACGCGGGTCACGACCGCCCCTAGGCCCTGTCTCCCCAATCACGCCTGACTCGCGACGCCCCGCATCCCGGCTGGCTGCGTTCTCGTCGATCGGCGCACAAACCCAGTGCGCCTTCCTCCTCCGCCTTGCCAACCGGGCACGGATGCGCCGCTCGCTTGACCGGCGCCATTTGGGAGACAGGCCCTAGGCTGACGCGCCCTGGTCGGTTACCACCATGGTCGGGCGTTGCGCGTGGGCGAGCAGGTGCAGGCTGACGGATCCGAGGATGGCGGCGGATAGCGGTCGGTGCCCTCGCGAGCCGATGACGAGGAGGTCCGCCACGGAGGCCTCCTCGTCGAGGGCCACCGCGGGATGTCCCGCGATGACCTTGTGCTCGATCGGGACGGCAGGAAAGTCGATCTGGACGGGACCGATCGCCTCCTCGAGCTGACGGCCACCCTCGACCAGGTGATCGTCCGCTGGCCGGTAGATCTCCGTCCCGTAGGGCGGCGGCACGAACACCGCATGGACCGCGATGAGGTGGCAATCTCGGATCAGAACCTCCTCGGCGGCCACCCGAAGGGCCTTCCGTGAGGCGCGCGAACCGTCGACTCCGACCACGATCGGTGCGTGCACCCGGTGCGCGGGGTAGTGGGCGGGGACCACCGTCACCGGACACGCGGCGTGTGGGAAGCAGGCAAGGCTGGTCGACCCGAGGAGCAGTCCGGCGACACCGCTGCGGCCCCGAGCGCCCACCACGAGAATGTCGGCGGCCTGGGAAAGCTCCGTCAGGACCTCCACGGGATCGCCTTGCGCTACCCGCGTGACGATGGAGACTTCTCCACCGTCGAGGTCGGCCAGCTGTTGCTGCTGCATGCGCTCACACGCGTCGACGATTTCGCGTTCGGTCATGTGTCGGGGCCGGTCGGGAAGATGGCGTGGTCGAGACCGGTCCCATACCGTGACCGCTTCGACATCGGCTCCCCGGAGCAGCGCCTCGTTGCGCGCCCAGCGGGCGGCGGCGAGGGAGTTGGCCGACCCGTCCAGGCCCACGACGATTCGATTCGTCCGCTCCGATGTCATCCCCACCTCCTCCTCCTTCGCGTCGGGAGAGATCGACTTCCTCACCTGGCCGGACCTCGCTCACCCGGGCGGCATCTGTGGGCGTCGGTGAGACCGCGCGGGTGTCAGGCGTACCTGCCAGGTTTCTCCGGGGGGCAGGGTTGCGGTCTTCTCGTCGAGTGCCACCGTGATCGGTGCCGCAGCGGATGCCGGCAGCCCGACAATGAGTTCTTCCTGCGTGCACCGCACGGTGACGCCCCAGTGCCCCCGGTATCGCAACGTCAGCTCGAGCGCGGCAAGCTCCCGTGGCAGTCGTGGGTCCAACCGGAGGACGTCGCCGCCGATCTCGAGTCCGGTGTAGCACCGTTGCACGAGGTCGACGCAGCCTGCCATCGCGCCGAGGTGGATACCTTCCGCCGTCGTCCCCCCGGGCGTGTCGGCGACGTCGCTCGCGAGCGCGTCGAGGAAGAACCGCCACGAGGCGTGCCGGTCGGTACGCGACAGCACCCAGGCGTGGACCACCGCACTGAGAGTGGAGCCATGCGACGTCCGGGCAAGGTAGTACTCGACGGTTCGCAGGATGTCGTCGGGCTTCAGCGAGTAGCCGAGGTCTGCCATGACGCGTGTCAACTCGTCCTTGCTCAGGAGGAAGAACAGCATCAGGACGTCGGCCTGTTTGGACACCTGGAAGAGCCGGACGTCGGACCCCTCGGACTCGAGGATCCGGTCGAGCCGCCGGATGTCGCCGTACTTCGCCCGGTAACCAGCCCAGTCGAACTCGGCCAACTGGTCGTACCCCTCGAACTGGCTGATGACGCCGCGACCGTGGAAGTCGACGCGCATCCGGCGGGTCATGTCCTCGAACCGGCTCAGGTCGGCGTCGCTGAGTCCGAGGCGTTCGCGAAGCTCGTCCCGCCGATGCACCGGTATCAACCGGAGCGCCTCCAGGGCTCGACGCATCAGCCAGGCGACCATGACGTTGGTGTAGGCGTTGTTGTCGATTCCGGGGGTCGAGGACGCGGGATATCCGTCGTGGTACTCGTCGGGGCCCATCACACCGCGGATCTGGTAACGCTGGTCGCTGTCGTCGAACGTCGCCAGCGTGCTCCAGAAGAGTGCGATGTCCAGAAGCATCTCGGCGCCGTGACTGGAAAGGAACGCCAGGTCGCCGGTGGCCTGGTAGTAGAGCCAGACGTTGTGGGCCACGGCGATCCCGACATGCCGTTGGAGGTGGGAGTTGTCCGGGAGCCAGCGTCCCGAGCGTGGGTTCAGATGCCACTGTTGCGTTTCGTCACGTCCGTCACTTCCGCTCTGCCACGGGTACATCGCTCCGCGGTAGCCCGCGGCCTCAGCCGCCCACCGTGCCTGCGGAAGTCGCCGCCAGCGGTACATGAGGAGCGCCCGGGCCACCTCCGGCAGTCGCAGCGTCAGGAACGGGAACACGAAGAGCTCGTCCCAGAAGACGTGCCCGCGGTACGCCTCGCCGGACAGTCCGCGCGCTGGAACGCCGACGTCCAGGTCGGTCGTGTGTGTCGACAATGTCTGCAGAATGTGGAAGGCGTACAGGTCGAGAGTCTTCTGCGGCTCTTCGCCGATCGCGCGGGCGCCCGTGAGCGTGGTACGTCCGCTGCGCCGAATCTGCTTCCAGGCAAGGACGTGCTGGTCGAGGAGCTGAGCGAAGTCCCCCGCGTGACGGATCCGGGTGGTAGCTGCGAGGAGGCTCTCGCCGATGGCGCGGTCGAGCGATGTGTGCAGTGCGATCGCCTTCTCGACGGTCACCGGCACTCCCGCCTTCAGGTCCAGGTCGAGGTCGACGCCGACCCAGGAGGCAGTGCAGTCGAACCTGCGACTGATCGCACCAGGAGCACGTATCCGCATCGCCTCGGCGACCCGGATCCGCGAGGATGCCGTCTGCATCTGCAACCAGGCAATCTCCTCCGCGTCGTGACCGGAGCTGACCGGTTCCAGATGCGCACCGGACAGGTCGCGGTAACGCTCGACCCCGCGGTTGGTGATCCGACCGTCAAGTGCTGCTCGTACGCACAACCGCCCAGACCAGTCCTCGGCCACGAACGTCGTCTCCAGCGCCGCCACGTGCGGGTCGGCCATGGACACGAGCCTGCGCTGGACGACCGACGTGGTCCTTCCGGCCGGGTCCACGAAACGCAGCCTCCTGGTCAGGGCGCCGCGCTCGAGATCCAGCTCATGACGGTTGCCCAGCAGTTCGGCGCCCGCCATGTCGAACCAGTCGCCCTGGTCGACGCGAAACGTCAACGCCAGCCAGTTGGGGACGTTGACGAGGTCCTCGTTCTCGAAGGTACGGCCGGCCACGTGGGACTCGAGCCGGTCGTAGCAACCGGCGACGTAGGTTCCGGGGTAGTGCACTCCGTCGGCAGCCGCCTCCGGCACCGCTCCACGAGTGGCGAAGTAACCGTTGCCGAGGGTGCACAAGGTCTCGCGAGCCCTTTCGGCGGCAGGATCGAACCCTTCGTAGATCACCGACCACTGGCTCACGCCAACCTCCCGGAACGACGCGGCAGGCGTCCAGTCAGAGCTGCGCCAGGGTTCAGCGTTGTCGAGCCCAAAAGGCACGTGCAGGGCCTTCCGGCACACCTTCCAGGTGAGGAGGCCACTGGTTATCCAGGGTTCTCAGGCAGTCGCGGGCGCATAGCCTTCAGCAGTTGCATATCGGTCAGATCCGCTCGCGCGAGACAATGCCCCATCCGGGGCAGAACGCCCTGAGACGTTATTCGGTAGCACGAAGCGGGGCGCACGTTCATAGGCGGGCAGCAGTGCGTCGTCTCCTGCAGCGGGCGCGTCCGCTCGTAGGAGCTCGAGCATCAGGTGATGCGTTCCGGGGTGCGCAGGCAGGCGCCGGTTTCGTGCAGGTAGCCGAGGATCTCGCGGTAGGAGCGGATCAGTCCGGTGTCGTGATAGCTGATGTCGTGTTCCCGGCAGAATGCTTCGACCAGGGGTTTGGCGCGGCGCAGGTTCGGCATCGGCATGCTGGGAAACAGGTGGTGCTCGATCTGGTAGTTCAGTCCGCCGAGGGCGTGGTCGACGAACCAACCGCCGTGGACGTTGCGGGAGGCGAGCACCTGCTTGCGTAGGTAGTCCAGCCGTCCTTCCATGAGCGGCATGCCCTTGTGGTTGGGTGCGAACGAGCATCCCAGGTAGAAACCGAAGACCGCCTGGTGGACGGCGAAGAAGACCAGGGCCTTGCCGGGGGAGAGGACCAGGAACAGTGCGGTGAGGCATCCGACGGTGTGGACGGCGAGGAGGACCACTTCGGCTGTTCGTTGTTTGACATCGCGTCGCCACAGGGCGCCTACCCCGGTGACGTAGAGGTGGAGCCCTTCGAGCAACAGCAGGGGGAAGAAGAAGAACGCCTGCCAGCGGGTGAAGATCCGGGCGGCGCCGCGTCGAGTGCCGGCCTGGTTCTGGGTCCACGCGATGCCGCCGACTCTGATGTCCGGGTCGTCGTCGACATGGTTGGGGTTGGCGTGGTGTCGGGTGTGTTTGCCGATCCACCAGCCGTAGCTCAGCCCGATACCGAGGTTGCCCAGCAGCAGACCGGCGATCCGGGCGTGACGTTTGGAGGCGAAGACCTGCTGGTGTCCGACGTCGTGGGCGAGGAACGCGACCTGGGTGTAGATCACGGCGAGCCCGGCGGCGACCGGGATCTGCAGCCAGGAGTCACCAAGGAGGAAGAACGCGACCCCGGCCGCGGCGAACGACGCGAGCGTCAGGGTGAACCTGGCGACATAGTGGCCGGGACGGCGATCGAGCAGCCCAGCCTGGCGGATCCGGCGCGTCAGTCTCGCGTAGTCGGTGCCGCGTGACGTGCCGAACAAGGGCGGACCGGTTCGTTGGGCGGGTAGGTGGATCTTGGATGGAGGCATGGCTGATCCTTGCGTGTCGGTCTTATGGCTTCGCTCAGATCGCGGCCGGTCCTCGGCGGAATGACAAGGAGGTCAACGCGAGCGCCATCCGAGCCGGTCCGTGCATCCACAGGAACAAGAAACTCGGTGGTCCTGTGTCCTTGAGCAGGAACCCGCTCAACGTGACGAATACGAAGGTGGTCGCGTGTTCGGGCCCGTGGACCTGTCGCGGTTTCGGTACATGACATCCCGTTCGGTGGCCGGGTGGCAGGCAACCTCGAGGCGGGGATGTCGTCGATTCCGGATATGGGAAATGGTACGCCGACGAACTTCCGAAAACAGCCACCCTCGGAAGTCGCGCAGGTCGGGCTTCCAGGGTTCGCTGGTGGTTGCGTCGGCATCGGCGCGTTCAACGCCGCCAAGACCTGCTCACTCGCCAGCACGGCGAGCACAAGCATGGGCTCCATCGCTCACTCGCTGGACCGGACACTGGAGGCGGTCCCAAAGGCCCTGGGGAACGCATGGCCTGGTCCGTCTGCGCCGGAACCGGGCGATGAAGTCTCCTGCCTTCAGGTGTGTCCGGGCCAACGAGCGAGGTAGCCGGCTGAGATAAGACCGCGATGCATGCCCCCGAGGCATCCTCCTCCATGACCTCAGGGACGTGCACCACGACTCGTCAAAGATATGCCCCATGAGTCCGATTTGGCTCGACCCAAATGAGTGGGACTGGCCCCCCCGATTGAGTGCAATTCCCGCGTTTTCGCCATTCCGTGCCTCTGACAGAAACAACACTCGGAGGTTGCACTATCGCTGCGATAGATGCTGTGTCAGAGTGGCCATGTGCCATCAGCGGGCGAGACCAGCAGGCGCGCCACCCTGAAGGTGATAGCCGAAGCCAGGCGGTTCCTTCTGGACTTGGACCAGAGCCGGACGCCGAGTGGACAGCGCCCGCGACGCACCGACCAGCGAGAGCTGATCGATCAGAGCCACGAGATGATCGACCGCACCCACGAACTCGTGCGCGACTCACGACGCCGCGTCGCGCGTCTCACAAAACCCGACTCCTAGTCCTCGCGTCGGTGTGCCCGCTATAGGTGCCCGGTCCCGGCGCGGTCGTCGGCCGCCCCCGACCGCGGGCTTGCACCAGGTACGCGAGGACGATGATGTTGTCCCGGTGGTGGCCGCTGGTGCGGTCGATCGGTCCACCGCAGGTGATGAGTCGTAGAGCAGCATGGTTGGTGTTGCCGTAGACGAGCTGTGTCGGGAATTGGTTCTTCCGATACTGGCGAACGGCGTCTACGGCGAAGACCGCCACGGTGCCGTCAGCACGGGCGATGTGGATCTTGTCGTGTGGCTCCAGATCTCCGAGGCGCCAGAAGATCGACCGTCCGCGAGACGAGTCGAGGTGACCGACGATGACTGCGGGCCCGAGCGAGCCAGGGGTGGGCGAGTACCGATACCAGCCGGCCTCGTCATAATGCGGCCCAGGTGGGGGCACTTCGAGCCGTCCGTCGGCGGTCTGGCCGAGTCGCTGTAGGGGTGAGCGCACGTCGATCGCGGGAATGGCGAGTGCGGTCGGAGCGGATGCCGAAAGGACCGGTCCGATCACCCGTGGCCCGGTCGGCGACGTGCGTGGAGACCGGTTGGGTGCAGCTGTATGCGGCGCCGATGGGCTGATCGGTTCGATGGTCGACAGTGCCGGCTGCGGAGGGTGCTGCTGATATTGGATGACGGCGATGCCGACGCACGCCAGGCCAGACAGCGTGAGAACGGCGGTGACCACCGTGGCGCAAAGGCTACGGTGGTCACCGCCATTCACTATGCGACGTGTCCTCATCCGAAGGAGCGTCACACCCTTCGTCGGGTGGCTAACCAGCGCAGCCGGGCAGCGACCGCCCCGGCCAGCAGCAGACCGCCCGTAAGGGCCAGCAGGCCGCCATCGGGTCCGCCAGCCGTCGAACCGGCACCGGCGTCGACCCCACCGTTGGGAACCCGCGGAACCTGCGAACCGGAACCGTTGTCGCCGCTGTTGTCGCCGCCGTTGTCGCCGCCGTCATCAGGCCCCGGACCAGGACCAGGACCAGGCCCGGGTCCAGGTCCGGGCGGTGGCGTCGGACTCGGCGTAGGCGTAGGCGAAGGCGAAGGTGAAGGTGAAGGCGAAGGTGAAGGTGAAGGCGACGGTGCCGGGGTGATGTTGGTGGTGATGCTGGTGGTGCACGTGACGGTACTTCCGCCGCCGTTCCCGGTGCCGTTGCACTGGTTGATCGAGATTGGGAGAGCCGGGCTGATCGTGGACGGCTCGACTGTGCAGCGTGCGGTCCCACCGCCGCCGTTCGCCGATCCGTTGCACTGGGTGACCGTGGCGCCCGTCGTGGTGGCGGGGAACGGGTCGCAATCCACCGTTCCACCACCGCCGGCGCCGGAGCCGTTGCACTGATTGACCGTCGCCGCTGTTACGGGCTGCGCTCCGGGCGTATCCGCACTGATGTTGTTCGTGATCCTGACATTGCAGGTCGTCGTGTTTCCGCCGTCATTGGCAGAATCGTTGCACTGGAGAACGTCAGTGATGAGATCCGAGGACGAGGTCGTGGTCGAGCCGTTTCCTGGTGGGCACGGATCATTGGCACACTGCCGGCTTACGGTAACCGTCGAGCTGGTGACGCCACCGTTGATCGTGTTGACGACGGTCACGGTGCAGGTAATGGCTACAACCGCGCCGCCGGGGCCGGGCCCCTGGTTGTTGCACTGGTTGACAGCGATGTTGGCGGCGCGGGCTGGAGGTGGCGATATGGCAACCCCCGCGATGAGAAATGCGCTGGTGAGCAGCACTATCGCCGCGGCCAGGCGCCAGACGGGTTGGCAGACTGAGCCCCGGGCAGGGGCGGTCTCAGAATTCATAGGCATGGTCTTTCGGAGAAGGCGTGGAACGTCTCATGAAATCGGGAACGAACCACACATGGACGGCAACGTGCTGTAACTGATCAGATACGGCACGTTAGTGTGGGTCGGTACATTCCGGGACGGACTGAGCCGTTTCTCATTCGTCCGGCGGCCAAGGCTTGTGACCGGGAAACACTGACTCGCAGTGCGTAGCTCGGCGTGCCCACGCGTGCCCTAAGCAGAGCCGAGCAAGGTGGTGGGGGACGGTCAGGCCTGCCCGGGTCCGCTGGCGATGCTGGCCGCGGTCGTCGCGTCGCGGTGAATCAGCCCGCCGGCCAGGGAGCGGGAGGCGTGGGCTGGCGGCCGGAGACGATCTCGTCGACCTGGGTCGCGACGGCTGCCTGCCATTCCGCCGGAACGACCGCGAAGACGCCGTTGTCCACGGCCCGAAGCGCGTCGTCGGCGACCAGCGCGGGCGCGATTCCTTCGGGCGACATGCCGGTCGCGACCAGCGCTGGGCAGATCATGCTCACTCTCACCGGCGTGTCGGCAAGGGCCATGGCGGCGTGCTGGGCGACGGCGGTGACGGCGTGTTTTGACGGGCCGTATGCGCCGCCGCCGGGGAAGACGGCGAGTCCGGCCAGGGATGCGGTGATCAGTACGTGCGCCGGTGCGCGCGCGGCGAGCAACTGCGGGACGAACGCGCGTAGTCCATTGACGACCCCACTGACGTTGACGGCGAAGACCCTGTCCCATTCCTCCGGCGGGACCTCCCAGGGCGCACCCAGCGACGGGCCCACCACACCGGCGTTGAGACAGACGAGGCGCGCCTGCGGAGCTTGCGCGGCGAGAGTGTGCATGGCGGCCGGGTCGGAAACGTCAGTGACGACACCGGTCGCGCCCAGTCGTGCCGCCGTCGTGGACAGCGCGTCCGCGTTGACGTCCGCCAGGACCAGACGCGCACCCCGGGCGTGGAGAGCCTCGGCCAGCGCCTGGCCGATCCCGCTCGCCGCCCCGGTGACGACCGCGGTCAGCGTCTCGGCGGTCATGCGTACCTCCCACAGATCCGGTTGTCGGGCGGTCGTGGCGACGAAGGCCGCCGCTCACCCGGTGCCTCGAGACGCCACCGTCGCACACGTCGCCGCGTCCGAGAGGCGGGAGGTGTCTGGTGTCGCGTCCCCGTGGGCCCTCGACGTCAGGGAACTCAACGATCCGTACGCAGGAGCGCGTTGACGTCGGCGAAGTCCAGAGCGTCCGACAGCGCCGCGTACGTACCTGCCGAGAGGAGTTCCTGCGCACTCCGACGGACGACCGCGTAGGCAGCCTGCGCGATTGCCGAGCCGACGCTGATCCGGGCGACACCGAGGCCTGCCAGTTCGGCGATGGCCGGCGCGCCCGGTCCGGTCATCACGTTCACGGGGACGTCGATCCCGTCGACGAGGGCGGAGACGATCACCGGATCGGTGACGCCAGGGACGAAGATGCCGTCCGCGCCCGCGCCGACATACGCACGGGCGCGGTCCAGTGTCGCGGCGAGCAGGTCGCCCGCCTCGCCGACGGCGGACAGGTAGGTGTCGACGCGGGCGTTGATGAACAGCGGCACCCCCTCGGCGTCAGCGGCCTCTCGTGCCACCGCGATCCGTTCGGACTGAGCGGCAACCGAGCGCAGCGGCCCGGGCCCGCCGTGGTCGGCGTCCTCGAGGTTGACGCCCACCGCCCCGGCGGCGAGTACGCCGCGAACCGTCTCGGCCACGTCTGCCGGCTTCTCGGCGTACCCACCCTCCACGTCGGCGGTGACCGGGGCTCGGACCGCCGCGACCACCCGGGCGATCAGGTCGAGCGCGCGGTCGCGGTCCAAGCGTTCACCATCCGGGACTCCGAGGCCCCACGAGACGCCGGCGCTGGTCGTGGCGACAGCCGCCGCCCCGGCGTGCTCGACGAGCCGTGCGCTGGCGACGTCCCAGGCGTTCGGCAGGACCAGCGGGCGGCCGCGTTCGTGCAGGGACCGGAAGTGGCGAGCAGTGTCGGTGGGTGTCATGACGAGCAGTCAACCGACGTGGCTCTCGTCGGGCTGGCGGAAATCCGACCGGGTGGTCTCCGTAGACCATGATGTCGGATTCCTGCGCATCAACCGCGCGGCCAGCGGCTACGTTGGCCGGGTGCACGCCGACTTCGACCGCTGCGCACGTGCGGTGCGGTCCAAGGACGCCCGGTTCGACGGCTGGTTCTTCACCGCCGTGCTCACCACCGGGATCTACTGCCGCCCGAGCTGTCCGGTGGTGCCGCCCAAGATCGCGCACATGAGGTTCTATCCCACCGCAGCCGCCGCACAACAGAACGGCTTTCGTGCCTGCAAGCGCTGCCGGCCCGATGCGAGCCCAGGATCCCCGCAGTGGAACGCCCGCGCCGATGTTGTGGCGCGGGCGATGCGCCTGATCGCGGAAGGCGTCGTCGACCGCGACGGTGTACCCGGCCTCGCCGACCGGCTGGGGTACAGCACCCGGCACATCGAGCGGCAACTCCGTGCCGAGCTCGGCACCGGTCCGCTCGCGCTCGCCCGCGCCCAGCGTGCCCAGACCGCGCGGATCCTGATCGAGACCAGCACTGTGCCCATGGGCGACGTCGCGTTCGCGGCAGGTTTCGCGAGTATCCGCGCGTTCAACGACACCGTCCGAGAGGTCTTCGGTCTCGCTCCGACCGAGCTCCGGCGGCGCGCAGCAGGCGGGCGTCGCGGAGCCACGCCCGGACTGCTCTGCCTACGGCTGCCGTACCGGACGCCGTTGTGTCCCGACAACCTGTTCGGACATCTGGCGGCGACCGGGACGCCCGGCGTCGAGGAGTGGCGGGACGGCGCCTACCGCCGCACCCTCCGGCTTTCGCATGGCCACGGCGTCGTGTCGCTGCGGCCTGAGCCCGACCACATCGGTTGCCGGTTGGCGTTGACCGATCTGCGAGACCTCTCGCTCGCGATCGCCAGGTGCCGGTGGCTGCTCGACCTCGACGCGGACCCGACGGCGGTCGACGAGACGTTGCGGGCCGATCCGGTGCTCGCACCCAGGGTCGACGAGAATCCTGGACGCCGGGTGCCGCGCACCGTCGACGGTGCCGAACTCGCCGTCCGGGCGGTGCTGGGTCAGCAGGTGTCGACCGCCGCCGCACGCACCCACGCGGGGCGGCTCGTCGCCGCCTACGGCGAGCCGGTCAGTGATTCCGGAGGCGGTCTGACACATCTGTTCCCGAGCATCGAGGCACTGGCGTCGTTGGACCCCGCCGCACTCGCGTTGCCGGCCAGCCGGCGTAGGACTCTCACGACCCTGGTGGCGGCTCTCGCCTCGGGTGCGCTCGACCTCGGCCACGGCAGCGACTGGCAGCAGGCCAGGGCCCACCTGGCTGCGCTGCCGGGCTTTGGGCCTTGGACGATCGAGACCATCGCCATGCGCGCGCTGGGCGACCCGGACGCCTTCGTACCCGGAGATCTGGGTGTACGCATTGCGGCCGGCAACCTCGGCCTGCCAGCGACACCTGCCGCGCTCACGAGGTACGCGGCAGCGTGGCGCCCGTGGCGTTCGTACGCCGTGCAGTACCTCTGGGCGACCGGTGACCACGCGATCAATCGGCTGCCGTCCGGTGCGGTGGCGTGATGGCGGCATCCGCGGCGCGGAAGGTTCGGCGATAGGCGCCGGGGGACGTGCGCATGGCCCTGCCGAAGTGATGTCGGAAGGTCACGGCGGTCTCGAATCCGACGGCGGCGGCGATCTCCTCCACGGCGGCGTCGGTGGTTTCGAGCAGGCTGAGGCTGGACTGGACCCGCTGTGCGATCAACCAGCGGATGGGTGTCGTCCCGGTGCAGCGAGCGAAGTGCCGCAGGTAGGAGCGTTCCGACATCGTTGCGCGACGCGCCAGGTCGGGCAGCGTGATGCGGGTGTGCAGGTGGTGCAGGGCCCAGGCCATGCTGGCGCTCACCCGGTCGTCGTCCAGATCGGCGGGCACTGGTTGTTCGATGTACTGCGCCTGCCCGCCGGGTCGGTGTGGAGCCACGACGAGTCGGCGCGCGATCGCATTGGCGATGGCCGGGCCGTGGTCCTTGCGGACCAGATGGAGACACAGGTCGAGCCCGGCGGCGCATCCCGCACTCGTGAGGACGTCGCCGCCGTCGACGTAGAGCGGCCTCGGATCCACCTCCACGAGGGGGTACAGGCGGCGTAGGTCGTCGGCGTAACTCCAGTGCGTGGTAGCCCGCCGGTGATCGAGCAGCCCGGCCGCCGCGAGGGCGAAGGCGCCCGAACAGATCGACACGATCCGGGACCGGCGTCGGTGCGCCTGGCGTAGCGCGGAGATGAGGTCGGGGGAGGGGTCAGGAGGTAGGGGCTTGACGCTCGGGATGATCACCGTGTCGGCCTCGATGAGTGCGTCCAACCCGTGCGGCGACTGGAGCGTCGCCCCGCCGACCATGCGGACGGGCTCGCTGCCTTCGGTGCAGATGGTCAGCGTGTACGCAGGCATGTCGATGTCCGGCCAGCTGAGGCCGAACACCTCGGTGACGATGCCCGTCTCGAACGCGGACATTCCGTCATAGGCGAGCACCGACACCGAACTCGATGCTTCCCCAGCCACGTTCGACACTGCCCCGGCCACTGGCATGGCGAAACCTTAGCGAAGAGTGTCGTCAGCGCCACTCGTCGATCGGTCGTTCGAGATCGACCATCGAGGAATGCGCCTGCGCCTGACCGGTACCTGGTTCTCGCCGATGAGCCTTCGACCCGACCGCACCCCGGTCACCGCTGTCACGACTGCCGGGGTGGCGATGATCGGTGTGGCGTACGGCTTCGCCCGTTACGGGTCCGGGTTGTTCCTCCCCCAGCTCCGCGCGGAGTTCGGGTTCTCGGTGACCCAGGCGGGTCTGATCTCCAGCGCCACCTACGTCAGCTACCTGGCGGCGTTGGTGATCGTCGGCGTCACCGTCGCACACGTCGGCCCACGCCCCCTCATCGTCGCGGCTGGGCTCTCGGCCACCACCGGGCTGGTGCTGGTGGCGACGGCATCGGGACTGGCGCAACTCGTGGTGGGACTGGTGCTGGCCGGCGCCAGCTCGGGACTTGCCTGGGCGCCCTACTCCGATGTCGTCCAGGCCCTCGTTCCCGAGAGGTCCAGGGAGCGGGTCCTCGGCGTACTCCCCTCGGGGACGGCCTGGGGAGTCCTCCTCGCTGGGCCGTTGGCGCTGCTCACGACTGGCCCGGGCTGGCGCGTCTCCTGGTGGATCTTCGCCGCGACGGCGTTCCTCGTGACGGTGTGGAACGCCTTCCTGCTGCGCCGCGTGACATCTCCCCGCCAGGCCAGGACGTCCGGGCGAGCGAGCCCGAGATGGTTCCTGCCAGCAGCGGCCGCACCGCTCTACCTCACGGCCCTCTCCTACGGAGTCACCGGCGCGGTGTACTGGCTGTTCGCCGTCCAGGCCGTCGCCGACGCCACCCGCGCGGGTGCCGCGACGCCTGCGCTGCTGTGGACGCTGATCGGCCTGTCGGGGATCGCCGGAGCATTCACCGGAAACGTGATCGAGCGGATGGGTCTGCGGGCGACCCACACCGTGCTGCTGTCCGTCATCGCCGGCGCGATCGCGCTCTTGGCGATGGCGCCCGAGCACCTTGTGGCGATCGCTGTATCAGGCTCGCTGTACGGAGCGACGTTCATGGCGATCTCCGGCCTGCTCGCGGTCTGGAGCTACCAGGTCTTCCCACAACGACCGGCGACCGGGTTCAGCGTGACGGTGTTCTTTCTCGGCATCGGGACCATCGTGGGCCCGGCGACGCTCGGTGCGGCGGCCGGCGGTCACGGCCTTCCTGCCGCTCTCCTGGCGACCGCCGTGGTCGCGGTCCTCACACTCCCGTTTCGTCCCGCCGTCCGACGTGCACCTGCGCGCCTCGGGCCGAGGACGTCCACGCGGGTGCCATCGTCAAGACATCGCTTCGAGATCGAGATGTGAACGCCGCATGGTGCACTGCGACATGTGGACGTTCTGAGGAGCCGTCGTCGTGTCGGGTTGATGCGCTTGGCCGGGTCGTTGTCGTTCGCCGTCGTTGCCGTTCTGGCGTGCGCCGGCATGACCTCGTCGGCGGTGGCTCTGCCCCATCGTGACGCCGCCGACGGGTTCGGCGCTTCGGCCACCTCGGACGTCGCTCCGGTCGGCGGGTCTGCTGAGGCCAAGGTGACGGACCCGGTTCCCCTGCTCGAGCTTCGTACCGGCGGGGGTGCGGACGCCGGTTGGCTGTGGACGCTGTCGGCACGGGAAGCCGCGTCGGCGGTGACGCAGCACGGCATGGTGCAGCAGGACACCCGCCTGGGCTATCTCCGACGTCAGAAGTTCACCGGCTCGCACCCGATCTACCGGCTGCGGCTGATATCGCGTGCGGCGTACCTGCTCACCGCCTCGCCCACGGAACGCGCCGCGCTCGTGGCGTCTGCGGACTTCGTCGACGAAGGCGTCCTCGGCTATGCGGCAAGCATCCGGCAGCCGGGCACGTCGGCGCTCTGGCGCATGTCCAACGGCACCGAGTGGCGGGTCGTACCTGAATCCCGGCGCGAGGAGTTCACCGGACGCGGCTACGCGACCGACGGCCCGCTCGGTTACGTACGTCCCACCTATCACCGGGTGGGTGCGATCTATTTCGCGACCTGGGACGCACACGGAAACCAGGGGATCATCGACAACTCCGAACTCGTCTACGGCCGACGAGACTGGTGGGGAGGCGTCAAGGACTTCGCCGGCCACGACGCACCGCAACGCACCTGGCACTGGAGTGACGAGGACTGGTCAGACCTGAAGCCGTCGATCGGCTATTACGACGACTCTGACCCGGAGACGCTGGAGAAGCACGTCGCACAGGCGAAGGGCGCCGGGCTCGACCACTTCTCGTTCTACTGGTACTGGAACCCCGCCGGCGTCGGCGACGAGAACTATGTGACTGGACTGCGGGCTTTCCTGCAGGCACGCAACCGATCCGACATCGACTTCGCCGTCATGCCGTGCCTGCACCCCTGGGGCGACGGCTCGACATCTCTCCAGCTTCCAGCTGGTCAGATCGACAGGGCTGCGCAGGTCCTTGTTGACGAGTACCTCGCTCAGCCGAACTACCTTCGCGCCAACGACGGTCGCCCCATCCTCGAGATCTGCGACACTCGCGGCATCGGATCGGGATCGGCGGAGGGCAGCGACCTTCCGGCCGTGCGGCAGTTCACCGATGCGGTCCGAGCCAGGGCAAAGGCCAAGCTGGGCGAGGATGTCCTCATCCTGAGGAACTCCGATCTCGGGCTCGATGACACCGCTGCCGGCATCGACGGCCAACAGTGCCAGGGACAGTTCGACTCCAGCAGGTCCTACCCGCGCTACGTCGACAACCAGCGGGCCTTCTTCGCAAGCAGGCCAGGCATCCTGGTCCGCTGCGCCACCTCCCACTTCGACGAGCGACCGAGGATCGCCATTCAGATACCCGATCCGCAGCCTGCCACGGACGAAAGTCTCGAGGCGGCGTTCCGGTGGTATCCGGACCAGTCCCTCGCCGAGTTCCGGCGGCTCCTCGGATTCGTTCAACAGGACATGGCGGAGTCCACGCGCCCGCAGCTCGTCGACAACATGGTCCTGCTCTACGCCTGGAACGAATGGCACGAGGGAGGCTACGTCGAACCCAACGTGAAGGACGGCTGCGGCTACCTCAACGCGGCTCGCGCCGCATTCCAGTTGCGCGGTTCCGGATGCGTCACGAACCCGCCCTTGCCGACCCGCACTCCATAGCGGGCGGGGCCTCTGGGGCACCCGGCGTCCTTGGCATCGGGTTCTGTCAGGTCGCTCACGATCTCCTCGAGGAACCCCGCCCGTGCTGAGAACGGGACTTCCTCCTCTGTCGAGAAGCCCTGTCATACTGATGGTGGCAACTCACGAGGAAAGTGCTTGGTATCCGGGAGCTCGGGTGGAAATCGGTCTGCTGGGTCCGCTCGAACTGCGCATCGGAGATCGTGTCGTTTCCCTGTCGAGGCGGTTGCGCTGCCTGCTCGGGGCACTGGCTCTGTCGGCAGGTCGCCCGGTCTCGGTCGAAGTTCTGGCTGACTACGTGTGGGGCGAGGACCTTCCGGTTCGCGTGCGGGGGAGTCTGGCCACCTACGTGCTGCGCTTGCGCCGGATCCTTGGCGACGATGCGATCGTCACGCTTCCGGACGCCTATGTGCTGGCGGTCCAGCCGAATCAGGTCGACGCCCTGCGCTTTCTCGACCTCGTGGACGCCGCCGCGAGAGTCGGCGACGAGGTGCGGGAGCGCAGGCTGCTGGCAGAGGCCCTGGACCTGTGGCGCGGCCCGGCGCTCGAGGGGTTGGGTCCCGTGCTCGAGAGCACGGAGCGGCCGCGGCTCACAGAGCGGCGCCTGCTGGCATGGGAACGACGTATCGACCTCGACCTCGCGGCGGGCGATGCCGCGGTGTTGGTCGGTGAACTTCGTGAGCTGACCGTCCGCTACCCGTTGCGTGAGTCGTTCTGGGCCCGCCTGATCAACGCTCTTCGTGCCTCCGACCGTCACGCGGAGGCGCTGGAATGTTACGAGGAATGCAGGAAGGCGCTCGCGGAGGAGCTCGGCACCGATCCCGGCGCCGAACTGCAGCGGCTCTACGGCGACATGCTGAACGCGGGTGCGGGCACCTCGGAGGGTATGGCCACGCCCTCCGGGGCGGACACCTCGGCCGGCATGGAGGCGTCCGCGAACTCCGCGAACTCCGCGACCGCCGAGGGCCCGTCCTCGCCCCGGTCGCAGGTCCCGCCCGAACGTCCTCGCCAGATCCCCGCGGACTCGACGCGGTTCGTCGGCCGTGAGCCGGAGCTGGCCCTCCTGGATGCGTTGCTGGCCGAGCGTGGGTCCGCGTCGCGAGCGCCGACCTGCGTGGTGGCGATCGACGGGCCGGCCGGGGTGGGCAAGACGACACTTGCGGTGCACTGGGCACATGGGGTTGCCGACCGTTTTCCAGATGGTCAGCTCTTCCTCGACCTCCACGGATACTCCGCCGAGCGACCGGTCTCGCCACCGGCCGCGCTGGCTGGGCTCCTGCGTACTCTCGGGGTCGCGGCGGGGGAGATCCCTGGCACTGTCGACGAGCGGGCGGCGCTGCTGCGGACCAGGCTCGCGGGGCGCCGGATGCTGGTGGTGCTGGACAACGCCCGCAGTGCCGAGCAGGTACGCCCGCTGCTACCCGGCACCGGCTGTCTCGTCGTCGTGACCAGCCGCAACCAGCTCCGTGGGCTGGCGATCCGTGACTCGGCACATCGGGTGACCCTGCGACCGCTACCGTCTGACGAGGCCGCGGTCCTGCTGGGCACCGCCATCGGCCAGGAGCGGATCACCGCGGAGCACGACGCCGTACGCAGTTTGGTCGAGCTGTGCGGACGCTTTCCGCTCGCGGTCCTGATCGCTGGTGAGCGCGTCTCCCGGCACCCCGACCTGCCGCTCGCCGACCTGGTGGCAGAGCTGCGCGACCGGCAGCGCACGCTCGACGCTCTCGGCGATGCGGACGATGTGGCGAACGACCTCCGAGCGGCCTTCTCCTGGTCCTATGACGCGCTCGACGACGCCGTGGCGACAATGTTCCGCCGCCTCGGCCTGCACCCCACCGGCGAGGTCAGCCTGGCGGCCGCGGCCTCGCTCGTCGGCGTGGATACCGATCACGCGGCCAGGTGGCTGGACCGGCTGGTGGCCGTGCACCTGGTCGAACATCGGGCCCGGGATACGTACCACCTTCATGATCTGGTGCACGCCTACGCTCGCGAATTGGCTGACCGGCACGATGGCGTGACCGAACGCCGTGACGCCATCCAGCGCGTCCTGGACTGGTACCTCCACTCCGCCGCCAGCGCCGCCGTACTCCTGCGTCCCGCGGTCCGCGGTCTGGTCGTCGACGAGGAGCGGAGCGCGGCCGGCGGCCAGGCGTTCGCCGACTACGACGACGCGCTGCGCTGGCTCGAGGCGCAGCGCCCCACGTTGTCGGCTGTCGTGATGTACGCCCACGACCATGGCTGGCACGACCACGCGTGGAAGTTGGCCTGGCTGCTGAGCACCTTCCTCGCGCTGCGCAGTTACTACGACTGTTGGCTGATGACCGCCCGTGCCGGGCGCGACTCGGCCCGGTGTCTCGACGATCCGGACGCCCGATACCGCTCGGCGAACAACCTCGGTCGGGTATACGGCACGCTCCAGGAGTTCGAGGAGTCCACCCGATATCTCCATGAGGCGTTGGAGATCTGCCGTACGATCGGCGACACCGACGGCGAGTGGGCCATCCTTGGAAACCTCGGTGTCAACGCGTGGGACAACGGCGACTTCGCCGCCTCGATCGACTACCACGAGCAGGCACTCGAGGCGTCCGAACGAGCAGAACGGCCGGAAGGCCGGGCGACAGCCCTCTACAACCTGGCCACGAGCTATGCGGCGCTGCGCGACTACGGCCGGGCCGCTGAGTACGCCGGCGAGGCGGAAGCGTCGTTCGAGGCGATCGGCGAACACCGGAGAGCGGCGAACGCCACCGCGACCCTCGCCGAGATCCATCAGCTGCGAGGCGCTCACACCGAGGCGCTGGACTACGGCCGCCAGGCCCTGACCCGGCTCCGACAACTCAGAGACGACTACGCGATCGCGGATCTGCTGACCGCGCTCGGTCGAGCCCACCTGGCACGTGGCGAACTCCAGGCCGCTCGCCAGATGTGGGATGAAGCGCATGCCATCTTCGCTCGGCTCGATCATCGGCGTACGCTCGAGGTCAGCACATTGCTCGCCGACCTCGCCTCGGCGTGATTCGCCCGTCACGGCAACAAACTGGACCAGCTTCCTTGCACGACAAGGGGGTTCGCTGTCGTATCGATCACGACAACTCTGTCGCTCTGACAGGTCGTCGGCATCGTTATGGCATCGCCGTGCGTCCATCATCGGCAATGCTGCCTATCGAAACATTGGCGATCTACCACGCGCGAGAAGGAGCCTGACGGTGAGTGAAGTGGAAACGCGAAAGTACACGGGAGCCTTCGGAATTGTTGCCAGCCTGCTCATCATCGTGCAGGTGCCGCTGTACTTCATCTACCCGGCGGCACCGCCGGACTGGAACATCCTCACCCGGAGCCTGGTCGGCATCACCGGTTGCACGCTCTTCCTCGTGTTCTTCACCGGGGTTCGCCAGATCGTGCGCCAGGTCGATGCCGGCTATGAATGGGTCGGCTCCGTTGCACAGGTCGCTGGCCTCGTGTGGGTGGCCATGGTCTTCGTACCGCAGTCGATGGAGGTCGGCGCCGCCATCTCGGTCGACCGCGACATCGACACGACCACGGAAGGCCCTTTCGCGGCGGCGCAGTATCTCATGCAGGGTGGCATCTCCAGACTCCTCATGGCACTCTTCGCCATCGCGTTCGGATTCGCCGTACTTCGGCTCGGGCTGTTGCCGAAATGGGTGGGCCGCACGGCGTATGTGCTCGCAGCGGTCAACCTGACCTTTCTTCCCGCCGTCTACTTCGGTGACGATGCCGCCGACTTCTACAGCGCGCAGGGCTGGGGGACCACGGCGAGCATGGGCGCCCTGTGGAGCATCTGGACGCTTGCCGTGAGCATCAGCATCGCGCGGAGCGCGGGTCGAGTCGAGGCGGCAACGATCACGGGAGCCGAGCGCGAACATGCAGAGCATGCCACCGCGTAGGAAGACTCTCACCCACCTGAACACCTGATACCTACCGCCGCTGACCAACCGGTGGAGGAAGGCAGGGGAAGTCGTTTGTCGCCGCTTCCCCGCCGCCGCTAACATGACGCGCCATGAACTCCTAGTCAAGGTCCTGAGCCGACCCGACTCGCAGCTGGGCTGTGCCCTCTCTTTGCGTGGGAGTTCAACGTCATGCGACCGACCTGGTGGGGGCGACCGCGACACGATCGCGGGCGCACGCTGACCGGCAGCAGGCTCGTCACCCTGTTCCTCTGCTGGATCGGCGCCCGCGCCGTGCTCCACAACGGCTGGTGGCTCGTCGTGAGCCTCTACATGGTTCTCGACGCAGGGCTTTCCCCCGCGCAGCTCCTGGCGATCGCCGCGGCCCAGGGTGTGGCGTCGATGATCTTCGAACTGCCCGCCGGGGTAGTGGCGGATACCGTCAGCCGCAAGCGGGCGATCGTGGTGGCGCACGCCCTCATGGGTACGGCGATGATCACGACCGGATTGTTCCCAGACTTCATCCCCCTGATGCTGTCGCAGATGCTCTGGGGCATCTCCTGGACATTCTCCAGTGGGGCGGACGTCGCATGGATCACCGATGAACTCGACCAACCCACGAAGATTCACCTGGTTCTGACCCGACAGGCGCGCTGGCAACTCATCGGCGCGGCTGTCGGCATCATTGCGGTGGGCGGCCTGGCGTCGGTTGCCGGACGCCAGATCGCCATTGTCATGGCGGGCGCAGCGATGCTCGTCCTGGGCACTTTCGTCGCGGCGACCTTTCCGGAGCGGAATTTCGCGCCCGTCCGTACCAGGCGATGGCAGGCGTCGATGGCAGTCGCCCGCCGGGGTGTGGGCCTCGCGGTGCGGGATCGCACCATCCTCGCTCTCGTGGTGGTGACCGTTCTGGTCAACGGCGCCGCCGATTCGTTTGGGCGGATCTATCCCGTCCAGCTGAACGACCTGGGCTTTCCCACAGGCAGCTCAGGAACCGCGTGGTTCACCACTTTGGGAATCGGCGGCCTGCTCACCGGTGCGCTCTCGCTCTACGCGGTGGAAAGGCGTATCCACAGTGAGCATGGCGCCCGCGGAGCAATGGTTCTGGCGTGCTCGGCGGGTGTGCTCAGTCTTGGCCTGCTGGGGCTTGCGCCCAATCTTTCGCTCGCCGTCGCAGCCGTTCTTGCCGCCTCTGGCATCGCCATGCCTCTGGTCCGAACGGTGACGACGATCTGGGTGAACCGTCGCACCTCGAGCGACGTGCGGGCCACCGTGCACTCGTTCCTTGCACAGGCGGAGTATGTGGGAGAAATCATCTGCGCCTCGATCCTCGCGGCGGTCTCCGGGCTTACCGGCGCGTCCGGTGCGATCACGCTGGCAGCAGGCCTGTTCGCCGTCAGCGTCGCGGTGATTGTCGGCCGCCGTCCACGCAGGAAGAGCGCGCCGCGACGCCACTGCTAGCCTGCCGGACATGGGGCCTGCAGACCGACAACCTGGTCAGCTCACCGAAGAAGACCGTCGCTTCCTACGCCGCTGCGTCGATCTCGCGCGGGAGTCCCTGGAGGCCGGCGACGAGCCGTTCGGCTCACTCCTCGTCGACGACGAGGGAGTCGAACGGTTCTCGGATCGGAACCGGGTCAAGGACGGCGATGCCACGCGCCATCCGGAGTTCGAGATCGCGCGGTGGGCGGCGGCGAACCTGTCACCTCGGCAGAGGCGTGGGAGTGTCGTGTACACCTCCGGTGAGCATTGCCCGATGTGCAGCGCCGCCCACGCCTGGGTCGGACTCGGACGGATCGTCTACGCCTCCAGTTCCGCACAACTTGTCGCCTGGCGACAGGGCTGGGGCGCGGCACCCGCGCCCGTGAGCGCCCTCCCGGTCAACGCGGTCGCCCCCGACGTCGAGGTAGCCGGACCGGACCCGCTGCTCGCCGACGAGGTGCGCGCCCTGCACGCGAAGATGCTGGGCGTCGCCGAAAGCTAATGCCCGTCGCCGGTTCGCGACCCGATCTCACTGTGATGTCGGGGCAATGTCACACCATGGTGTTCGGCACGAAAGTGGTGTCGCCGCCGAGGTCGTACCGGATGACTTGTTCTAGCCTGGGCAGCATGTCTTCTGGACACGGCGCTTTCGCCGGCTGGCTACGTACCCATGTCACTCGGCTGGATTCCCTTGACCCCCACGGCCCGCTGGACGATCTGGAGCCGCTGCGCGAGCTGGTCGGCGACGCCCGGGTGGTCGCGGTCGGTGAGAGTGCGCACTTCGTCAGTGAGTTCACCTGTGCACGGCAGCGCATCGTGCGTTTCCTTGTGGAACGTTGTGGCTTCTCCGCCTTCGCTTTCGAGTTCGGGTTCAGCGAGGCGTTCGGCGTCGACCGGTGGGTGCAAGGCGAGGGAGCCGAGGCGGACCTGTCGCGGGTGAGCGAGGCGGCAAGCGCCTGGGGAGCTGGAAACCTGATGCGCTTCCTGCGTGACCTGAGCACCCGCAAGGGCCATCCGGTGCGGTTCCTCGGAATCGACATTCCCGAGGCCGGCGGTTCGTTGTTGCCTGCCCTGCTGCCGGTCGCTGACTACCTGCGTGACGTCGACGTCGAGATCGTGCCGTTGGTCGAATCCGCCATCGCGACCGCGGAACGGTTCGCCGGCAAGTCGGGCGCATCGGCAGCACCGGCCTGGGCGAAGCTCGAGCCTGCCGAGCAGGACGGCCTCACCGCAGCCCTGACCCGGCTGCTGCTGCGGTTCCGGGCGCTGCGACCGTTGTATGTCGAACGCAGCAACCCCTACGACTACGACGTCGCGCTGCACCGGCTCGAAGCGGCCGGGCATGCCGACTACATGCTGCGCGCGATGACCGGACTGTTCGCCGGCACCGGACTGCCGGGCGACCTGTCGATCAGGGACCGCTACATGGCCGAGTCGGTCCGCTGGCACCTGGACCACTCCGGGCCCGGCACCCGGATCGTGCTTGCCGCGCACAACAACCACATCCAGAAGACACCCGTGGCCTACGGCGGCGTGCTGACCACACTGCCGATGGGACAACACCTCGACCGGATGCTCGGCACGAACTACCTGGCGCTCGCGGTCACGAGCACCGCCGACCACACCCCGGACATGCAACTGGACGCGACGTCAGCGGTCGGATTCACCGTCGTCGACATGCCGCTCGAGGCCCCTGATCCGGGCAGCATCGAAGCGGCCGCGCTGGACGCAGGCGTCCACCTCGGTCTTGCCGATTTCAGACAGGCACCTGTCGAAGCGGTCCGGGGACTTGACCGCATCCGCAGCCAGAGCGCATACATGCACACACCGGTGGCTGAGGCATTCGACGGCGTGATGGTGATCCCCACTGTCACCATCGAGGATGTCCTTCCGGGGGAGTGACCACCATGCCGGCGGCCTGACCGGTCGCACGGTCAGGTGTCGTACTGGTCGAGAAGCTCCATGACGGCGGTATGTCCATGCGCGAGGGCGATGTCGCGCAGCCCGCGCCCCTCGGAGTCGCGGACCGAGCGGTCGGCACCGCGCTCGACCAGGAGTCGGGCGGCATCGACCTTGCCGTGGGCGACGGCGTACGCGAGCGGCGTCCACGCCAGGTCGAACGACGGCGTGCCGTCTCCGGGGATGAACTCGCCGAGCGCCCGGTCCAGCGCCGGTGGGTCGTCCGCGAGGACCTCGGTGACGCGGTCCAGTCGGTCGAAGGCGATCGCGTCGATGATGTCGACCGGCCCGTCGAGGATCAGGTCGCGGATCTCGGTGTGGCCGGCATAGTCGGCCCAACCGACGGGCGTGGCGAGATACTTCTCCTCGCGTACGGTACGGCTCGCGCCGTGCCGGAGCAGGACGCGTACCGCCGGCAAATTGCCCTGGAACGCGGCGCCGTGGAGAGCGGTGTAGCCGTTCGTACCGTCGACGGCGGTCTGCGGACTGTCACGGACGTCCACCGAGGCACCACGCCGGATCAACGCATCGATGACCTCCCCGGACGCGCGCCCGCTCGCCCGGAGGACGAGTCTCTCCCAGCGGCCTCCTGGTCGCAGGCAGCCCGGGTCCTCGCGCAGCAGTCGATCGACGTCGGTCACCCGGCCGAGCCCGACCGCGGCGGGCAACCGGACCACCGCGCCACGCTCGACCAGCAGGTCCGCGAGGTCCCGGGCACCGCTCAGCGCGGCCTGGTCCAGCGGTGTCAGCCCGGCCGCGTCCTGGGCCTCCGGGTCGGCGCCGAGGCCGAGCAGGGTGGTGAGTGCCCTGGCCTGTCCTTTGGCGACGGCAAGGTGCAACGGTCGGCGGTGGTGGTTCGTCGCGTCCATCGGACGTTCGAGGTCGGCGGGATCGCGGGCCACTAGGTCTCGGATGGCGTCGGTGTCGCCCATGGCGACGGCGGTGTGGATGGTGTGCCGCGCCCCGTGCGCGAGGAGGTAGCCGGCGACATCCGGGTGGTACGCGTGATCGAAGCACGTCGCCCACCCCAGGGCAGTGAGCTCGTGGAACGTGCCGTCACCGGTGGGGTCCGCGCCATTCTCGACAAGCAGTCGTACGACGTCGAGGTCGCCGCGTTCGGCGGCGAAGTGCAGCGCCGTGGCGTTGTCACCCTCGTCCCGGACGTCGGGGTCGGCGCCGTGGTCGAGCAGCAGCCTGACGACCGGCTCGTGGGCGACCCCGAAATGCAGCGCCGTACGCAGGCCGGACTGACCCAGGGCACCGCGCTCGTCGACGAGGTGAGGGTGGGTGTCGAGGATCTGACCGACCAGTTCGACGTCGCCCTTACCGGCCGCGAGGAGCAGTGCGGGTACGACGTCGGCCTCGCCGGCCGCTGGTCGGTCACCGTGTCGGCGGGACAGTTCCGCCGTCAGCTCCGCCCAGCCGGGGAATCCGTACTCGCGGGCGATCGCCTGTTGCACGTGGCGCAGCCCGGGGTGGGCGGGGGCGTGGGGGTGGGCCCGGACGAATCGGGCACGCGCGTCTGGGTCGTTCGCGCGGAGCGTCCTGAGCCACCGTTTCGCCTCCCTCTTCAGGCCGGCGAGGGAGCTTCGGGACGTGAGGTTCCTGGTCATGGAAACCTTCCTCCAGGTACGTGCCTGAAGTCCGCTGAGTCAGGCGAAGAAGAAGGTTCGGAAACGCAGCACCATGACGATGGGCGGGAGTAGGACTCCCTTGCCGCGGACAGGAGGCGCCCCAGAGCGCGCTGACACGGACTCTCGCCCATACCTCGCCAGGGTGTCAACCCCGGCTGGGCGGCAGTTCCGAGTAGACGAGTGCCAGGGCGTGTGGGTCACGTGCCTCGAGAATGATGTTCTTCAGGCGACCGATCATGGGCTTTCTCCGTTCGTCTCCTCGGCATGCTGATCGCGCGCGAGAGTGCGGGGGCGAGGTCGCCGCGTTCGCTCACGAGTACGCGGTCGAGTGTGAGCCAGTCCGCCATCGCCCGGAGTTCCTCGGCGAGCTCGGCGGATGTTTCGTCTTCACGTACTCCTGGTTCGCCGAACGCCGCCTGGACGAGCAGGGCGGACTGCTGGCGGTCGGCCTTCAGGTCGACGCGGGCGACCAGCCGATCACCGAGCAGGAAGGGGAGTACGTAGTAGCCGTGGGTACGTTTGGCGGCCGGCGTGTAGATGCTGATCCGGTAGTGGAAGTCGAAGAGGCGCAGGGCGCGGTCCCGGTCCCAGATCAGGGAGTCGAACGGCGACAGCAGGGCCCGCGCGGTCACCCGCCGCGGCATCCGGGCCTCGGTCCAGAGGTACATCCGCTGGGCCAGCCCGTCGACGCGTACCGGTGCGAGCTCGCCGGTCTCGACGAGCTCAGCGATACGTGCCTTTGCCTGGTCCCGGGACAGGTCGAAGTAGGTACGCAGTTGTTTCTCGGTGGCGATGCCCTGCGCGCGGGCGGCGATGCGGACGAGCTCCCGTTGGGCGTCCGTCGGATTCGGCGCCGGCGCGTTCAGGACGGCGGCGGGAAGGACGCGTTCGGTGCGGTCGTAGATGCGTTCGAAGCCATTCCGCGTGGCCGTCGTGACGGCGCCCGTGCAGAAGAGCCATTCGAGAGCGATCTTGGCGTCCTGCCAGTTCCACATCCGGCCGCCTTCGGCTGTGGGGCCGCTGCTCCGTCGGCCGTCCGGGCTGGCGGCACCGGCGGCGATGGCGCCGTGGGCGGTGACCCGGTCGAGCACCTCGTGGACCAGGCCGGGTCGCTCGAGGGTCAGCCGCGTCATCCCTTCGATGACCGCCCAGGGCGCGATGATGTCGTCGTCCCAGGTGGTCGCGTAGTCCGGTGGCGGTCGGCCGGGGACCCGGGCGGAGGTCCAACCGTCCCAGACCCACCGCTGCGCGGCCTCCATCCGCCAGCGCACCAGGGGGTACGTCTGCAGGGGGAGCAGCGATGCGGCGTGGCCCCAGTACTCGAACAGCGCCCGCCGGCGCCCCGACCCCCACGCCATCTGGTCCAGCAGGTCCCGTGGATAGGGGCCGAGCCGGGCGAAGACGGGAAGGTAGTGCGAGCGGCACAGGACGTTGACCGAGTCCAGCTGCAGGACGCCCACCCGGTCGATCACCCGGCGCAGGTGCCGGGCGTCCACCCGACCCGACGGCCGCGGATCGGCGAACCCCTGCGCCGCGAGCGCGATCCGGCGGGCCGTCTCGACCGTGATCTGCTCGGGTGGCCTCCCTCGAACCTGGCTCTCCATGCTGCCGCCTCACCTGCCTCCGACGCCTTGGCGTGGATGTGGCCGAATTCAAGGCCATGCGACCGCCGGGCCACAACGGCTGGACGGTAGTGGGCCATCCTGACACCCCCTGTCAGGGGCCTCCTGGCAGCGGGGATGGAGGGCAGGGGTCAGGCGGCGCGCCATCCATCGCTGTCGCGGACGTACCGGCTGCGGTCGTACGCCTCGAACCCCGCTTCGACGCATCGCAGCATCGTCACGGTCAGTCCGGCCTCGTCGGCGTCGATCAGGTTGTAGCCGTTCGGTTCGCCCTTGAGCCGGTTGGAGAACGCGGTCCCGGCCTGCGCCACGACCATGCCGGCGACCACGCCGCTGTATCCGAGATGGACGTGGCCGCCGAGCAACAGGTCCGCCCTGTGCCGCAGGCGCCGGAGCGCGAGCGCCGATCCGCCGACCATCCCGCGGGACCGTCCGGCCGTCGTCAACAGGAACGGGTGGTGCGCCACGACCACCCGCAGGTCGCCGGGCGCCGCGGCGTCGAACGCCTCCTCGATGGCGGCGACCTGCCGGGCGCTGATCCGGCCCCGGGACCAGTCCGGGTGGGGTCCCCAACGGCGGGCCGTGTTGACGCCCACGGCGGCGAGCCCGTCGGCGGTGAGGGAGACCGCCGCGTTCGGGTCGGTGGCCGTGATGTGCCGGCGCCACCGCCGCCACGGCCGCGCGAACCGGGACCACACCCGCCATCCCGGCAGGTCGTGGTTGCCGCAGACGACCAGGGCCGGCGCCGGCAACTCGTCCAGAAAGGCCTTCGCGGCCGCGAACTCCCGTTCCCGCGCACGCTGGGTGAGATCACCGCAGACCGCCACCACCGTCGGGCGCGCCGCCCGCAGGTCGTCGAGCAGCACCTCGGCGATCCGCGGGATCTCGCGACCGAAGTGCAGATCGGAGATCTGTGCGATGCGTACGGTCATGATGTCGCGGTACCGGGAGCGAGGACGGCAAGGCCGCGTGGCTGGATGTCGTAGCGCAGGGGCATCTCCAGTTGGACGATCTCCCCGTCGTTCATCACGCTCATCATCCTGAGCCGCGACGAGACCACCTGCACGGTCTCGCCTTCGTACGTACGCAGTCGACGGTCGGTGAGCCAGGTTCCCGTGGGCACCTTCGCCGCTATGCCGAGAAGGTCCCAGCGGGTCCGGTCCCGGGTGACGTAGACGACGAGGCGACCGGTGTCGAGGTGGTCCCTGTGTGGTGGTCCCGGCCGCGGGGTCAGGGGGTTGTTCGACACCACCATCGCCCTCGTACGCACGAGATGCTCATGCCCGTCGACGACAACGGCCAGTCGCATCCGGGGGTACCGCCGCCAGATCCGGATCGCACGCGCCCACAGCCGGAGCAGCGACAGTCCGATCGTCCCGCGGGACCGTTCGCGGATCCGGCCCAGGTGCGGCATGATCGCCAACGCCGAACTGCACAGGAACACCTGGCCGTTGACCCGTGCCACGTCGATCAGCTTGACCGGTGCGGCCAGGAGGGCGTCGACGGCGGCGTCGGTCTCCTCGGGGATGCCCAGGTCGCGCGCGAGCAGGTTCATGGTCCCGGCGGGTAGCACACCGAGTGGTACCCCGCTGCCCGCCGTGTATTCGGCAACCGACCGAATCGTCCCGTCCCCACCGGCGACGATCACGGCATCCGGCTGGTGGGCAAGCAGCGCGCGGACGTCCTCGGGTAAGGTCGCCGGCTCGAACGCCTGGAGCTCCGCGACGATGCCCCGCCTCGCGAACAGGTCGGCCAGGCGATCCTCGACGGGTTCCGCCTCCGCAGAACCCGACGCCAGCGCACCCGAACGTGCGTTGTAAACGACCGCGATCCTGCGCACGTCTGGCAGTCTATGCAGGCTCTCTCGCCAGCGACGCGACCGACAGTTCGCGGCTCTGGGGACGCCGGCCGCGTGACTGGGCCTATGAGCAGGAACCCTTCCAGCAGCCGCTGTACGACGCCACGCTTGCCGCGCTCGCGCCCCTTGCCGGGGTGGAGTTGCTCGACGTCGGCTGTGGGTCCGGCCTGGCCCTCTCACTCGCCGCCGCCCAGTGCGCGCGGGTGTCCGGGCTACCTGATCGGGATCACGCCGTCGCCCCGGCTGCTTTAGCCCAGGGCCGTCACGAGCACGATCACCAACGCCAGGGCGGTGTCGAGCACAAGACAGAACTCGGCCATGGAACGGGCCACGACCCGGTTGGTCCGGTGGTGATGGGCGTCCCAGGCCGCGTGCCCGAGGAGCCCGGCAGCGACAAGGTATCCGCCCAGATCTGCGTTGATGAGCATCGCGACCACTGCGGCGGCGCCGAAGCCGAGCAGGGCGATGCTCTGTAACGGCAGCCCGTACGTGGGGCGGATCGCGCCGCGCAGCAGTCCGAAGATCGCGAGGGCGACACCGCCGCCGAGCAGGATCCAGGTGGCATCGACGCGGACGTCGAGGAGCTTCGCCAGGGTGATGACGACGACCGTGGCGAAGAACATCGGCCACGCTGCGGCCGGCTTCCGTAGTGCCGCCGCGCCGATGTAGACCACGGCGGACGCGGCGAGGACGGGTGCCAGGTCGACGCCGCTCGCCAGATCGAAGGCGACCAGGGCGGCGAAGCCGACTCCCGCCAGGGCGGGCCAGCGGCGGCGTAGTGGGCCATGGGTACTGGAACCTGGTGGCGCCGTGGGCTTGGTCTCGGTCATCGTGGTCCCCAAACCTCGAGCAGTGCTGTCCCGCATACCATAGGGGGGTATGGTGGCAGGCGCAAGTGACCCCCGGGTTCAGCGCGTCGCCTGTTGGCGACTCGAGCGGGCGAGATCCCTTCAGGGGCGGCGGTAGACGAGCCGGCGAAGCACGACCTCGAACGGCCCACGCTGGCCGGCCCGGCGCATCAGGTCGGCGACGACGACGGTCATCGCCCAGGTGCAGATGGCGAGGACGGAGGTCACCGTGACACCGACACGGGTACCGAGGTCGAGCAGAAACGGCATGAACGCGACGTACCACACCAACGACTACAGCAGATAGCACGTCAGCGACCGCTGCCCGGTGGCCGCCAGGGCGTTCACGAGAGGGCCACGCCGCTCACCCAGGCGTACGGCGAACAGCGCGATCGCCGCGGCGTAGCCGAGCCCGCCGGCGTAACCGGTGAGAGCGTGCAGCGTGCCACTGGCGAAGACGGCCGGGTTGCTGATCGGCAGCAGGTCGGCAGTCTGCAGCGCCAGGGGGAGCCCGCCGACCGCCGCGACGGTGATGCCGACAGCCGCGGTCCGGCGCAGCAGCCGAAGGTGGCGCTCGGGCTCCTCGAGGATCCGTCGTCTGGCCGCCCACGCGCCGAGCAGGACCGCTCCGGCGGCGGTGACGGCGATGACCGGCCCGCTGAAGAGGATCATGAGGGCGCGGTAGCCCATCGCGACCAGCGGGTCGTCGATGGTGGCGAGCATCATGGGTCCCGCGAACTGTTCGGCGCTCTCGTCGACCGGCAGTGAGAAGAGTCCGTAGACCAGCGACCCGAGGGTCAGCCAGACCGCGAGGCGGATCGCGAGGCCGCGCCCCTGTGCGCGGAGGGAGCCGACGAGGACGACGGCGATCAGGCCGTACGACGTGAGGATGTCGCCGTAGAACAGCAGCGTGGCGTGCAGCACGCCGAACACCACCAGCCACCAGCCGCGACGGCGCAGCAGTTTCCGGGTCTGTGGCCAGTCGAGCCCTGCGCGTTCCTGCTTGCGCATGATCTGGACCAGGCCGTAGCCGAACAGCGCGGCGAACATCGGGTACGAACGGCCGTCGACGAACACGGTCAGCACGGCCGACACGGTGGCGTCGAGTGCGCTGCCCCCGCCAGCGTGGGGATGGGCCCGGACGTTCCAGCCGCCGAGATGGAGGAACGTGTGGGTGTTGGCGAGGGCGATGAACAGCAGCATGAAGCCACGGGCGAGGTCCGGCGCGAGCGAGCGCGCCGCGAGTGCGGTGGGACCAGCCGCCCGCGGTGGCGTGGGTGAGGCGTGGACGGCGGCGGAACTGTCGACCATGGAAGCACCCTAGGGGGACGGGTACGCCGTGAGTACGGTGCCGAACCTGCGGAGCGCGAGGGCGAAGAAGGGCTGCGACGCGCGGGCGAGCAGGGTGGGAACGCCCGGAACGCGGCCGAGTAGCGGCCCCGGGTCAAGGTCCTCACGCCACGTCACGCGGCACCGGTCGCGGCCCAGCGGCTCGACCGCGAACGTGCCGGTTCCGCGGAGCCACCGTCCTTCGTGGAGTGTGACGCACCTGCGCGGTGGTTCCCAGGCGACGACCCGCATCGGGTCGGCCACGTGCAACGGGCCGAAGCCCGTCACCGCCTCCAGCCGGGTGCCGATCCCGTGCGTCGGGCCGGGAAGCATGCGTACGGTCGTCGCCGGCATCCACTCACTCTGCCGTTCCCAGTCGACGAGGAGCGACCACGCGCGCTCAGCCGGCGCCGCGATCTCGCGTGTTCCGACGATGACCACACCGGCGAGCCTAGGGCGTATCTGACGATGCCGCTCGGTGCAAGAGCGCGGCCGGCGCAGGAATAGTTCGGCCTCGGTCGGGCGACGAGCCTTGTCGTAGATAGTTACCTCTGCTTGTCTCTTGTCGTCAGAATTTTCCGCCGGCCGGTGTCGTCGAGGAGTGCCCGTGAGAATCAGCCGTCGCAGCCTGCTGTCCGTCGTGCCCGCCGCTAGCCTGCTGCCGGTGGCCACACCGCGACCGGCGGGCGCCCGCACCACTGCCGACACCGCCGCCTCCTCCTCCACTTCCGCCGCCTCCTCCACCACCGCGGCCGCCGACAGCACGCGACTGCTGGACAACACGCGCGGCATCTTCGCCGGCACCCCGGAGTCGAACGCCCGACCCGAGGTCGCCGCCAAGCTGGCCGGCATCGACCGGGCCGCGCGCACGCACCTCGCCGCGATGGACAACGCCGGCGACGGCGAACTCTTCGCCGGCCTGCCCCTCGGCACCAGCGATCCGAACGTCACCACGTCGTTCCGCAACCTCTCCGACATCGCGCTCGCCACCCGGACGCCGGGCAGTGGCTCCGACCTCGAAGACAACCTCGACGTGCAGCGCCGGGTGATCGACGGACTGGTCTGGCTGCACGACACCTACTACGGCGACCAGGAGAAGGGGTACTACGGCAACTGGTTCAACTGGGAGATCGGCATCTCCACCCACGTCAGCAAGGCCCTGGTGCTGCTCGCCGACCAGGTGCAGGCGTACCGCCCCGGCCTCGTCCAGACCTACGTCGCGGCCATGGACGCCTACCTCCGCAACGGCAAGGACGGCGACGTCGACCTCGACTCGCGCTTCCACACCGGCGCCAACCTGGCCGACATCACGACCAACCGGATCCTGCAGGGGGCGCTGCTCGGCGACGACGCGCGGATCGCGAAGGCGCTCGCGGACCAGCTCACCGTGTTCGCCACCATCGATCCGTACGACCTGCAGCACGGTGTCACCGACGGCTACTACGCCGACGGGTCGTTCATCCAGCACCACTCGGTCGCCTACACCGGTTCCTACGGCCGCGGCCTGCTCACGCGGGTGGTGCAGACGATCAAGATCCTCGACGGTACGACGTACGCCCGCGGCGACGGTCTGGTCGCGGTGGTGCAGGGCTGGGTCAGGGACGGGTTCGCACCGCTGATCTTCGAGGGCTGGATGATGGAGGTCGTCAAGGGCCGTGCCGTGTCGCGGACGGGTACCGGCTATGCGGACGTCCGCACGATCGTCGAGGCGATCGTCGACCTCGCCGACTACGCCGCCGGCGCGGACGCGGCCGCTCTCCAGGGTTACGTGAAGTCCATCGCGTCGACGTCGCCCGTCGCGCTGGACCCGACGAGCTTCGTGTCACCGGTCAGCGTGGCCCGCTACGCCGACGTCCTCGGCGACTCCGGCATCACGCCCGCGGACCTCAACCCGCCGGCGCGGAGCGTGGCGTTCAACGCGATGGACCGCAACGTCCACCGGCGTCCGGGCTATGCCTTCGCGCTGGCGCGGAGCTCGGACCGGATCAGCAAGTACGAGTACATGAGCGGCGAGAATCTCCTGCCGTGGTTCCAGGGCGACGGCGCCCACTACCTCTACCTGGCCGGGCAGGACCAGACCCAGGCGTACGGGATCGACTACTTCTCGACGGTCTCGCCCTACGCGCTGGCGGGCGTCACCGCGCCGGTGGAGCAGCGGAGGACGATTCCGGAGCTCTACGGCACGCCGTACTACGACAACCCCGACCACCCGTTGAACTTCACCTCGTCGTCGGAGTCGCAGAACACCTACGTCTACTTCCCGCGCGGGACCAACCGGCATTCCGGCGGCGCCACCCTCGATGCGTACGGCGTGGCCGGGATGGTGCAGTCCGACGACGTTGCGTACGTCGACAAGCAGAGCGGCATCCTGCCGGACGACTTCGTGGTCTACCAGAACGCCACGGCCACCAAGTCGTGGTTCATGCTGGACGACGAGATCGTGGTGTTGGCCGCGAACGTCGGCGACCCGGCCGGCCGCGCGGTGACGACGAGCGTCGACGCCCGGACCGCGGCGCCGTCGGACGAGATCGCGATCAGTGGCGCGCTGCGGGACGGCGGCGCCTGGTCGGGCCCGGGCACGGGAGCGCTGGCGTGGTTGCGTTATGCCAACGCGAGCGAGGGCACCGCGGTCGGGTACGTCTTCCTCGAGCCGCGTCAGGTGGCGGTCGGGCTGGAGACCGTGACCCGTAGTCGCCGGGTCGTGCGTACGTCCAACCCGGACACGCAGGTGACCCGGCAGGTCCTCGGCGTCTCGATCGACCAGCCCGCCGGTGCCGCGCCGTCGTCGCTGGCGTACGCCCTCGTGCCCAATGCCGGCGAGGGCCAGCTGAGGTCGTACGCCGACGGGCCGCTCACCGTGCTGGCCAACAGCCGGAGCGTCCAGGCGATCCAGCACACCGGGCTCGGGCTGACCGCCGCCAACGTGTTCGCCGACGGTCGGCATGAGGCGGCCGGGATGAGTATCGACGGACCGGCCTCGGTGATCACGCAGACGCGGCAGGGTGGTGGCGAGATCACGGTCGCCGTGTCCGACCCGACGATGGAGCGGGCGACGGTGAGCGTCCTGCTCCGCGGCGCCCCGCTGACGGTGGTGTCGGCCGACGACGGCGTGCGGGTGCGGCGCGACGCCGGCGGTACGCGGGTGGAGTACGACACGCGCCATGCGTACGGTCGCAGCCTCCGCGTCACCCTCCGCCGCTAGAACACGAGACGTTGGCCCCCGCCCACCCGGAGCGGCTGGCGACCGCATCGGTCAATGTGCTACGCCACCACGGCGTGGCGGACTACAGTGTCCGCACGTCGTGCAGGAGTGGATCTTGAGGAGCTCACATGGTCAAGAAGGCCGTCACTCTCGCGGTTTCCGTTCTCGCCCTTCTCGCCCTCTCGTGGAGTCCCGCCGCTGCGATCACCGACGGCGAGCTCGACGGCGACGGCCATCCGTACGTCGGTCTGATGGTGGCGCATGACGCCCAAGGCAACCCCCTGTGGCGCTGCAGCGGCACGCTCCTGTCGGCAACGCTCTTCCTGACGGCCGGCCACTGCACCGAGGCTCCCGCCGCCCACGCGGAGATCTGGTTCGATGCCGACGTCGAGTCCGGCATCCCCGCCAACGGCTACCCCGACAAGGGCGACGTTGGTGGCACGACTTACACCCATCCCAGCTACGATCCGGACGCCTTCTATCGGTTCGACCTCGGCGTGGTGGTGCTGAGCAAGCCGATGAAGATGAGTGCGTACGGTTCGCTGCCGAAGCAGGACGTGCTTGACGCGATGGCCTCCAGGCGCGGCGCCCAGGACGTCACGTTCACCGCGGTCGGCTACGGGCTCCAGGAGAGTTTCCCCGACCAGGCCTCGTTCCTCGCCAACAACCAGCGCGTGCGTATGGTCGCCCATCCGCATCTCCTCCAGATCAACACCGGTTTCACCGGGGACTACTCCATCCTCCTGTCCAACAACGCGAACACCGGCGGAACGTGCTTCGGTGACTCGGGTGGCCCCAACTTCATCGGCAACTCCAGTGTCGTCGGTGGAGTCACCTCCTTCGGCATCAACGGCAACTGCGCGGGTACCGGCGGCGTGTACCGCGTCGACCGTGCCGATGACCTCACCTGGCTCCAGTCCGCGTTCGGCAGCCATCTCCGTTAGCGCGCCGGCCCGTCAGTTCGTCAGGTTGTCCTTGACGATCTTGTTTCCTCGTCCCCTGTCGACGATCTGGCCGGTGGCGTTGTCGCGCACGATGTTGTGGGTGACGATGTAGTTGCGTACACCTGGTCCGATGTGGATGCCCTCGCCGAGTTGCCGGCTCGGTTCACCCTCGGGGGAGCCGTTGTCCGACACGATGTTCGCGTTGATGATCGCCTCACTGACCTGGTCGCCCAGCAGCGCGATCCCATGTCCGCCGTTCTTGCCGAGACCGTTGTAGAGGACGTTGCTTCCGGTGATGATCCACTTCCCGGAGCCGGCTGCAATTCCAGAGCCGTACGCATTGAAGATCCGGCACCCGTCCACGATGACGGTGTTCAGCCCTCGGCGGTTCGGTGCGGCGGCGTCGGGGTCGCTGCGGTAGTTGATGTTGTTGCCGCGCGGGAATCCGTCGCTTGGTGGCGGATCCGGTGTTCCGAAGACGTTGCGGCCGCTGGCCGAGACCCAGGTGTTGTTGAGGTGGAGCAATGCCACACTGCCCGCGGCAACGTCGAGACCGTGCCCGCTCGCGCTGTCGATGAAGCATTGGTTGAGGAAGATCTCCCGGTTGATGGTGCCGCTCAGTGCGTCGTCGATCAGAACGTTGGTCTCGTTGACGATGACGTCGACATCCTCCAAGACGATGCCGCCAGAGCTTCCACCGATGTGCACACCGACGCTGCCCTTCTCGAGATCGGCGATGACCCGCGAACCACCGATGAGCCAGAACCCCGCACCGTAGCTCTGGTTGGGCTTTCCGTGCAGGGTCACACCTGCGTGGTGCGCGATCGCCATGACGTTGGAGAGTACGCAGGTGTCGAAGAACCGGAAGTAGAACGCGTCGTGCAACGGGCCGGGACCGACTTCCTGCGGTGCGGCCTTCACGTCGTCGATGCGGTAACGCTCGGCGTGTTCGCAGAAGATGCCGGCACCCGAGACCTTGCGCACCGCCGCCGTCACCGCGAAGTGTTCGAAAAAGACGTTCCGTACTGGCGTGCTCGGGTCGGGCGTACCAGCGTAGATGATGTGTCCCTCAGCAGCGGCGCCTTGGATGACGCTGCCGGCACCGATGCCGACGAGTCCCACGTTGGACTTCTCGATCCGCAGCGTACGGCCGACGCGATACAGACCCGAAGGGAGGAAGACGACGGCCCCGCCACCCTGCGGAAGGCCGTCGGCGGAGGCGGACGCCGCGTCGATGGCGTCCTGGATAGCAGGTTGGTCGTCGGCGTTCCCGTCGCCGGTGGCGCCGAAGTCGCGGACGTCGTAGTAGGACCGCAGTCGTTGCTCGGGTGCCGCGAGGGCCGGGCGTGGAGCCATGGCTCCGGCGGCGCCAAGCCCGGCCGCCATGCCGGCGGCCACGCCAGCTCCGGTGAGGATGCCCCGTCGGGTGGTGCGGTCAGGTGGGTCGCCAACGGTGTGACGGGAGTGCGTTCGACGAGACATGGGTGGGCCTTTCACGGTGGCGGCGGACATCCCGTGGAGGGTGAAGGAGGCGGGCCGACCCGTCAACGCGTACCGGCCGGCGTTGGCCAGCGCTGTCCGGAACGTGCGGTGAGCGCGGCGAGCCCGGCGATGATGCCGAGCAGGGGTTTACGCACGCCACGACGGATGAGCGGACGGCGGAGACGGCGCGCCACCTTGGTCGCGGGGCGTGGAGTGGACCGTGACATGGGGCAGCCTCCAGCTGAGAGTCCGTACGCAAAGACCCCGCGACGCCCAGATCCCGACCGGGCGTGCTGGACGGTAGGTGAGGGTGATCAGGCGGTCAAGGAAGCTGGCCCAGTACGGACGCAAAGTCCCGTGCCTTGGTCCGGGCCGATGTCTCGTCCGACCAGTGCAAGACGAAGAACCGCGCGCCCCTACGTACGAAGCCTGTTGTTGCGTTGGGGTTGCCTTGTCTTGTCGATCCATTCGGGTGGGATGAATTCCGGCTGGCCGTCGTCGGCGAGGCGTACGTGCCAGGCTCCTTGGTGGATGAGCCGGTGGTGGTGGCCGCACAAGAGGACGCCGTTGTCGACGGTGGTGGGTCCGCCTTGGAGCCAGGCGATGATGTGGTGGCCGTCGCACCAGGCGGGTGGGCGGTCGCAGCCGGGGAAGGCGCAGCCGCGGTCTCGGAGTTCCAGCAGTCGGCGGGTTCTGCCGACGAACAGGCGGGTGCCGTCGGTGAGGGCTTGTTGGCCGTTGACGATGCCCCAATAGGAGACTTTCGCGTCGCACGCCATGCGTTGGGCGGTACGAGCAGAAATCGGGGTGCCCGTGCGAAGCAGGGTGGCGTGGCCGGTGCCGTCCGCCAGGTTCGTGTCGGTGATGGTGATGACGAGGTGGGGCTTCTCTCCGGCGTGGGTGGGTGATTCGCCGGAGTCGAGGTAGCGGCGGAGTAGTTCGTGGAAACCGTCGCCGAGGCGTTGGCTGGCGGTGCGGGTATCGGGTCCGTCGGCGTCGGTGGGTCGCGGTTTGGCCAGTGGCTCGATCGCGGTGCGGAGCATGTCGGCCGTTTCGGCGTCGAGTTTTCCGCGGAGGAAGCTCGAGGTCGAGTAGGGGTCGTCCTGGATCGAGAGTTCTCGTCGACGGGCTGCCCTGGCTTCGTCGTCGGCAAGCTTCTTTGCCAGGATCCGGTCGGCAAGATCTGGGTCGACTGTGCCGAGGATGGTGGTGCCGATCCGGGTGAGGTCCTGTGGGTGGAAGACCCGGGCGTGGTCGAGCATGGCCCGTTCGGCGTCGAACCGGACGTCCGGCCCGGCCTCGGAGGGGAGGTTGCGGATCGTGTGGGCGATCACGTCGGCGGCATCGACGTCGATGTCACCGGCGTTCAGAGCGGTGTGGGTCATCGCCAGTGTGGTGTCCAGGTCGCGGGCGAGTTTCACGCGTCGGTTGGCCTTGCCGGGACGGATCCGCAGCAGCCCGGACAACCAGGTGGCGGTCGAGGTGGCGCCGGCGGTCCTGCCCAGATCGCGCCGGTCGACCTCGCGCACCGCCGCAAGGGTCGCGGCTTCAGCTTGGGCGAGCAGACCCTGCAGATCGACAAGTAGATCGACCAACTCGTCCTCGGCCATCGACCACAACACCGGCGGCAATTCCTCGCCAAGCCGGGCACGCATGCGAGACACCAGCACCGACAACCCGTGTCGCGGCGCCTGCCCGTCGGGGCCTGGCCCGGTGGTGGTGCCCGCCCCAGCGCCGGTGCCGCGGGTCGCGGTCGTGGTGGCCGTTTCCATGATCCCAACCCTAGACCCGACCACCGACAGCCCGACCCTGGAAAGCCTGTAAAACAGGGGCCTTTCCATGATCGTGAAGGGAAAGCGGGCCATAGGTCGACAGAACCTTCATGATCACGATCATGATCACGGGAAGGGTGCGCGCACGCCACAGCCGCAAGGCATCGGCGTCGGCATCGCGGCCCTGAGGGGAGGCCAGTGATCGTGGCATACTTGCCGGTTGTGTCAGCGGCTCCGTGGTACGCACAGTCCCCCTACGGCATCCGGTTCGAGTGGGGTCCGGCGGGTGCGGAGCGGATCCGCCAGGGCTGCGCCTGTGTCGTGGTCGTCGACGTCCTCTCCTTCACCACGGCAGTCACCGTTGTCGTCGAGGCGGGGACGCGGGTGTTCCCTTACGCGTGGCGTGACGAGACGGCCGCCACCTTCGCGAAGGACAAGGGTGCCCGGCTGGCCGTCGGCCGCAAGGCGGTGTCGGAGGAGTCCCCGTGGTCGCTGTCTCCCGCCGCGCTTCGCCGTGCCCCGACCGCCGACCGGCTGGTACTGCCCTCACCCAACGGATCCTCGATCTCGGCGGCGGCTGCCAGTGCTGGCGCGACGGTGGTGGCCGGGAGCCTGCGCAACGCGCGCGCCACCGGACGCTGGCTCTCCGCGAACGGCTTCGGGTCACCGGAACGCCCGGTCGCGGTGATCGCCTCCGGTGAGCGCTGGTCGGACGGATCCCTCCGACCAGCGCTCGAGGATCTCCTCGGTGCCGGAGCTGTCATCGCCGCCCTCGCCGACGCCGGGCGCGAAGGCCTGTCCCCGGAGGCGTTCAACGCGCATGCCAGCTTCCGCACGACGGCCGATGTCACCTCCGCGGTCGCTGACTGCGCGTCGGGCCGGGAGCTCATCGCGTACGGATTCGCCGAAGATGTGGCCGTCGCCACTGAGGTCGACGGCTCGGGCACCGTCCCCGTCCTCACCGACGAGGGGTTCGTCGCGGCCACCTGATCCACGCACCTTGCGGGCACGAACTCATGGCGTACGAAGGAACTCCACCGCACAGAAGCGATTGGCGTAGGTCAGCCGGGCACCCTCGCAGCAGCCGAACGGCCGGCCCCACCGGCGGTGATCGGCGTCGGGGAAGCAGGCGACCAGTCCGTATTCCAGGTCGCCGGAGTGCCCGATGACGAGCGCGGCCTGGTCGTGTGACAACGGCGTCAGCAGGTCACGCCAGACGGCGGCGAGCGCGTGGGCATAGCGGTAGCTCGCCCCGCCTTGTCCGATCAGTGCGGCCAACGCGGCGAACGGATGATCAGCCTGCCACCACTGCGACTCCGCCGACTCGGCGTGGAGACCTTCCTCGTCCGAAGCAAGGGTGACCACCTCCTGGTCGACCGCGAAGCCCATCGCGAGGGCGGTCTCCCGTGCCCTCGGGACCACGGAGGTGGCGACGACCGCGAACGGGCCCATGGACTCGCCGAGCCTGCGGGCCAGGTCCACCCCCTGCTGCGAGAGCTGCGAACCGCCGGTGTTCTTGCGCAGACTGTGGCGCCGGATCTCCAGAATCGTCACAACCGCACAGGCTACTGGGCCGTTCCCGTTCGCGCCGGTTTGTCGGCCCGGTACCAGGTAGCTGCCGGCCTGCCGGTTGACCATGTGACGGTAGAGCCGTCCATCGCCGGCAAGGCGTCGCGCCTATCCGTAATCCGGTCGACCGCGGCCCTGCGGAATCCCTATGCTGGTGGGCATGTTCGCCCCGGTCGGCTTCCTGACGCTCGCAGCCAAGACGCTGCTGAGCGCGCTGCCGGCTGCCTGCGCGGCGTGCGCGCCCGTCGACGGCGCCCGAAGCTGACCCCTCTCCGTCCCCTCCGGAGAACCAGCGGAGAGGGGTGGACCAGAGCACGGCGCGGGTCGGATCACCGACCAGGCGACTCGATCCGGATCAACCGGCCGCCTCGAAATAACCGGCCGTACTCCGTGGTTCTCACGTTCCCGCACACTCGCGAGCGCGAGCCCGGGAATTCCATCGTAGGTGAGGACGAAACACCCATGGCCAAGCAGTTGTACGCACGCAGCAAGCCGCACCTCAACATCGGGACGATGGGGCATGTCGACCATGGCAAGACGACGTTGACAGCCGCCATCACCAAGGTGCTGTCCGACCGCGGGCTCTCCCGCGCGGTGCCGTTCGAGCAGATCGACCGTACCCGCGAGGAGCGCGACCGCGGCATCACGATCACCATCACGCACGTGGAGTACGAGACCGCGACCCGGCACTACGCGCATGTCGACATGCCGGGCCACGCCGACTATGTGAAGAACATGATCACCGGCGCGGCCCAGATCGACGGTGCCGTGCTGGTCGTGTCCGCGGAGGACGGTGCGATGCCGCAGACACGCGAGCACATCGTCCTGGCGAGGCAGGTCGGCGTACGCCACATCGTGGTGGCGCTCAACAAGGCGGACACCGTGGAGGACACCGACCTGCTCGACCTGGTCGAGCTCGAGGTGCGCGACATGCTCACCGCGTACGGGTTCCCCGGCGACGATGTTCCGGTCGTCCGGGTGTCCGGACTTCTTGCCCTGCAAGGAGATCCGTACTGGATCGCCCGCATCGACGACCTGCTCGACGCGATCGACTCGTACGTCCCCGTGCCACCGCGCGTTCTGGACAAGCCGTTCCAGTTGCCGATCGAGAACGTGCTCACCATCACCGGGCGCGGCACGGTCGTGACCGGAGTGGTGGCTCAGGGCGCGGTCCGCGTGGGTGAGACGGTCGAGGTGGTCGGCCTGGTCGACGAGCCGTTGGTCAGTGTCGTGACCGGGCTGGAGACCTTCGGTCAGTCGATGGACCACGCGGAGGCCGGCGACAACACGGCGATGCTCCTGCGGGGGATCAAGCGTGAGCAGGTCCGCCGCGGGCAGGTCGTCAGCGCACCCGGCTCGATCCGGCCGCACACGCGGTTCCGGGCGCGGGTCCGGGTGCTGACGGCGGACGAGGGTGGGCGGCGCAAGCCGTTCTTTCACGGCTACCAGCCGCAGTTCCACTTTCGTACGACCGACACGGTGGGAACGATCCTGCTCGGCGAGGGCCGGATGGCGCTGCCCGGCGACACGGTCGACATGACCGTCGAACTAGGCAAGCCGATCGCGCTCGCCGCCGGGCTTGGTTTCGCGATCCGCGAAGGTGGCCGTACGGTCGGCGCCGGAACCGTCGTCGACCTGGATTGAAGGAAGGGTCAGAAGGCGTACGGGCGTACGGCTCTGGCGCTTCGCAACGCGTGTGCCCACCAGGTCACCTGGTCGAGCAGGATGGTGGCGGCCAGATTGACCTGGTGGGCTTCGCGTGGGTTTCCGGCCTCGTCGAAGCACCGCCGACCTCCGTGGAAGCTCACCGTGTCCCGGACCGTCACCGCGTGCAGCTCGGCGAAGACGACGCGAAGGGGTTCGACCGCACGCAGGCCACCGGACAGTCCGCCGTAGCTGACGAAGCCGACGGGTTTCGCCTTCCACTGCGTACGCACGCTGTCGATCGCATGCTTCAGCGGGCCGGGAAAACTGTGGTTGTACTCCGGTGTGACGACCACGTACGCATCCGCGACGCCGATGCGGTCTGCGAAGCCGGCGCTGGGAATCGGCGTGTCGGCGAGGTCGATGACGTCGATGGTCAGGTCGTCGCGTTGCTTGGCGCGGCCGACGAACCAGGTAGCTACGACGGGACCGAACCGTACCTCGCGGACGCTGCCCACGATCACCGCGAGCTGGACGGGTTCCTCGGACGTCACTGCGTACTCCTCGGGAGAAGGTGCGCGGTCGTGGAGAGCGTGTTCAGGCTACGGGTGATGCGTCCGCGTCCACGCTCTGCGCGGCCGCGGTGACGGGATCGGTCACATGGCGGGGTACCACGCAGAGGGCGACGAGCCCACCGAACGCGACCACCGCGAGGACCACGACACCGGAACGAAAACCGGCGATGCCGCCCCCGGCGAGTGTCCAGCACAGGGCAGCGACCGCTGGCCCGACGGTGGTGGCGACGGTACGCGCCGTCATCGCGAGGCCGCCGGCGGTCCCCGCCATCCCGGCCGGTGTGGCGGCCAGGATCGCCGCGTTGATCGGTGTGTTGAACAACGCGGCACCGGCACCGAGCACGGCGAGGCGCCAGGCGAGATCCACCAGACCTGCCTCTGCTCCCACCGTGGCCATGGTGATCATCCCGGCCACCATGACCGCACTGCCGACTCTGGCGACCAGCATCGTGCCGTACCTGTCGGAAAGCATCCCCGCGACCGGGGAGATCGGTGCCATGACGCCCACGAAGAACAGCAGCGCGATCCCGGTCAGCTCCGGGCTTCCCGCCAACACGTCGGCGATGAGGTACGGCAGCAGGAACACGATCAGCCCCATCGTGAGGCTCATACACAACAACGCGGTGAGGGCGGCGGCGAACGTCCGCCCGCGTACCAACGTGAGCACCGGGCGGGCCGATGGCAGGCGAGCCCACCACGTGCCGAGCGCCAGCGCCGCGAGGGTGAGCCCACCGGCGACGACCGGGCGATCGTCCACCTGGTCGAAGGCGAGCAGGACTGCGGTGACGGCGCCGCCGAGCAGCACCGCCTCGTGGAGCAACGTGAGGCGTGGCAACGGAAGGCCGCGACCAGGGCCGCTTCGTACCGTTCGGAACGCGAGCCACACCACGACGAACAGCAGCGGGATCTTCATCACGAAGACCTCGCGCCAGCTGAACGCACCGGCGACCAGTCCACCCAGGGGGACCCCGGCCATGCCGCCGAGCGTCATGATCGTGACGATCGCGCCGAACGCACGGCCGCGTTGTTCTTCGCGGACGCTGCCGAGGACGATGGGCATGTAGACGGCGACGACCAGCCCGGCCGCCATCCCCTGCAGCACCCGCGCGGCCAGCAGGATCCAGAACGCCGGTGCGACCGCACCCAGCACACTCGCCAGACCCACGCCGGCCATCGAGAGCAGGAACGTCGCCCGGACGTCGGCGCCGTCGACCCACCGGCCGACGGGAATGGCGATCGCCGCCATCGGCAGGGCGTACGCCAGGAGCACCCAGGCGGTCGCGGCCGGACCAACGCCGAGATCCCGGCCAAGACCCGGCAGCGTGACGGCGGCGATGGTCATCTCGGAGGTGACCACCAGCATGGCCAACCCGAGGGCCGTGACCGGTCCCCAGCGCGTGCGTTCCACACCTGCGCTCATCTGCGTTCTGTCCCTTCGCCGCTGACCCGGGTTGGCGGCGTCTTCGGTGCGCCAGTGCGCCCCTCTTCGGCCGTCCTCGACGACCGTAGGACCTCAACAAATGTTGAGGTCAAGCTGTCGCCTGCGTGTCCTCTCCGGCCAGCGCCTCGGGGAGATTCCCGTCCGGCGACCGATGCCGCATGAAGGTGCTTTTCCCAGCGACCACCGCTGCACAGAAAGGTGCTGTACGATCATCGCCAGCGGGCCCGGGAGTGACTTATCCGAAGTGCCGGTGCAGGGTGTGAATCCGGCCGCGCTGGACGTTGAAGCCGCCCCCAGGTGTCCACCGGGCCCGCGCCAAATTTTCTTGCTGCGTAGGGCGTTTCCTGCCGACGCCGCCTCCTGAGCATTGGCCTTCCGCGCACGAACGTTCTTCTCCGCACGAACACCCCTGCGAGCGGCCCGGACCTTGCGCGCTCGATCGACGATGACGGCCGGAGAGCGTCCGATCGGCGAATTCCGTGAACCCGCGTGAGCCGATGGGGTGAGAGGAGGTGAACCCCTCCCGCACCACCCGTTGCTCACGGGATGCTCACCAGGATGGAGCCCGGCATGACCGCAGCGCTCGCCGCCGACGACCGTACGAACGAGTCGAGCGATGCTGTTCTGATCGAGCGTTCCTGGCGTGAGCCTGAGTTGTTCGCCGCGCTCTTCGACCGGCACGGCGGCCCGGTCCACCGGTACGTCAGCCGGCGCCTGGGGGCGTCGGCCGCCGACGATGTGGTGGGCGACACCTTCCTCGCGGCGTTCCGACGGCGAAGACGGTACGACCTCACCCGACCCGATGCGCTGCCATGGCTCTACGGCATCGCGTCGAATCTGGTGGGGCGCCACCGACGCGCGGAGGTCCGCGCCTACCGGGCCCTCGCCCGCACCGGCGTCGATCCCGTGGTGGATTCGTACGCCGAACAGGTGGAGGCCCGCGTCACCGCTCAGGGGATGCACCGCGACCTCGCGGCAGCGCTCGCCCGGCTGGCCAAACGCGACCGGGACGTCCTGCTGCTGTACGCGTGGGCGGAGCTGTCGTACGCCGACATCGCGATGGCGTTGGGCATTCCCACCGGCACGGTGCGGTCGCGGCTGAACCGGGCCCGAAGGAAAGTACGTGAGGCGCTGGGCGGGACAGATCCGACCATCATCGACGAGGAGTCCGGCAATGGATGATCTCCAGGTCCTGCGCGAGCTACGGGAAACCGTCCCCCCGCCCACCCAGAGTGGGCTCGCCGGCATCCGGCGGCGCCTGGTCGCCGGCATGGTGCCACCGCGTCGCCGGCCTGGCTGGCGGCTGGCGGTGACGGTCGGCCTGGCACTGGCACTGGCCGCGGGCGTGACGGTCGCCGACACGCTGCGCAGTTCGCCGTCCCAGGTCGCCGACGCCGCCGTCTTCCTGCGCCAGGCCGCGACCGTGGTGGACGACGGCGAGTCACCGGCAGAGCGCACGCGTCCGAACGCCTGGCTCTACACGAAACGACTGACCACCTGGCCGGGCGGCGAGCCGGACGAGCAGGTCGAGCGATGGTGGCGCTTCGACGGCAGGCAGACCGTCACCTACGTACCCCAGTGCGGGAAGTGCCCGGACGGCCTCCTGTCCTCACCGCTGGAACCTCGCGGCGAGCACGGCGGTCACGGCGAGGAGCGCACGCTGTCTCCGCAGCGGATCTGGCACCACCACGAGTCGCTGCCGCGCGATCCGGCCCTCCTGCTGGGCGAGCTTCGCCGGCTGGGCGTGTGGGCCAGCTTCGGCGACCTCGACCCCGACCAGACCGCGGACAGCCAGGCGTTCTGGGTGGCGAGGGACCTGCTCGGTGCCGGCGGACTCCTGCCGCCACCTGACCTGCAGGCCGCGCTGTTCCGCGCGCTCGCGCGGATCCCGGGGGTCCAGGTCACCGTCGACGGAGAGGACCCGGCCGGGCGCGCAGCGGTGACGATCAGGTACCAGCCGTCGCCCAAGGTCCCGGGCCACAACTTCGAGGGGTACGAGTTCTTCGTCGACCCGGAGACGTACGGGTATCTCGGGGAACGCGGTCAGGACGGAAGCGGTTCCGCCCTCCTCGGGTCCGCTCTCACCGACCAGGCCGGAGAACGGCCCCAGTGAGACCGGAGAACGGGGCCAGTGAGACAGGCACACGCGACCTGGGGCAGGGTCCCGCAACCGAAGAGGGTCCGTCAGGAGCTGCCTGCCGGGTGCGGGTCGCCGAGGTACGGGAAGCGGTCCAGGGTGTCGGTGTGGGGCGTCAGGCCGGTGGGCGGTGCCTCGTTCTTGGTGAGGAACGCGACGCGGATGTCGATGACGTCTTCGGTGAATGTCCGGCCATTGGGGTACGCGGCCGGCTTGGCCGGGTCGAAGTGCAGCACGTCCGGCAGGAGGCCGTGCTCGTCGAGCGCGGTGATCGCCTCCTCGCGCGAGTAGCCGCCCGTGTGGCCCAACAGGTGGACGAACTGGTCCGTCCACCTGGCCCGGTCGTTGACCGGTTCGCTGGCGTTGTACTCCTCCTTCGTGTCGTCGGTGTTGAAGAAGCTGCTCATTGACGGGTGTCCGGCCCGGTCCGCGTGGACGAGTTCGCCGTCGCGTAGGACGCTGCACCGGCCCCAGATGTGCAGCTCGGGCTTTGGCGCCAGCTCCGCGGTCGGCAGTTCGATGGCCATGGAAAAGACGTTCGCCGTGCTGTTGGAGTCGACGCCGGTCCACGGGGACTTCCCGCCCAGGTGCGGTGCGGTGAAGTTCCTGTTGCCGCTGGTGTCGAACAGATTCTTGATTCCGTCGAAGTCGAAGAAGAAGGCGTCACTGCGGCTACCAGCGGCCACCTTGTGATCGCCGCTGCTGATCACGTTGGCCTCAGGACCGAAGGAAACGGCAGCGTCCGACACGATCTTGGTGCCGGCCGCCTCGGGCCTGCGGGAGTCCGCACCGGTGGCCATGAAGACGCTGTAGGTCTGCGAACCGTCGGATGCCGGCGGGCTGAAGACCCAGCTGAAGGCGACGTCGGTCAGGTAGTCGCCGTCGTTGTCGACGTTCAGGCGGTATATGGCGTCGGGGTGCAGGGCATCTGCGCGAGGATTGGCGTTGAGGATGAGGACGGTCCTGCTCGGATCGTCGGGTGCCGCGAAGGCGTACAGGTCGCACAGATCGAGGCGCTGGTCGCCAAGTGGCGGCCCGAGGCTGAGGCCGGTGAAGTGGTTGGACACGTCTGGCCCTTACCATCGCCCGCCCGCCGAAAAACCGCGGAACACCGGAACGCTCCAACGGGCGTACTGCTGACGCGTGAGCGCTCGGAGTCACCTACCCGCCAACGGTCTCAGCGCACCTGTCAGAGCCTCGGCGAGAACGCGGGCGGTCGAGCCGTCCGGTTCGCCGTGGTCGGGATTGAACTCGGCGAACGTCATCCCCGCAAAGCCCGGGTGCGCCACGATCTCGGAAAGGGCCGTCATCGCCTCGGCCGTCGTCAGCCCCTTGTTGTACAGCGGTACGTCGGCGACGGGAAGGTCGTAGAAGTCGATCACGTCGACGTCGAAGTGCACCACGAAGCGATCCGCGGCGAGGGCCGCCAGCGCGCGGCGCGCAGCGTTTCGGGGATCGGCCCTCACGTCCCCGGCGGGGAACCGAGGGCTCGGGACCAGGCCGTCCGGGTCCTCCTCCGGCTCGCCGTATCCGAAGAAGCACAACCGTTCCGGGCTCAGCAGCGGACGCCGAGGTCCAAAGCCGGCCAGGGCGGAAGCCATGCCCGGCCGATCGAGCAGGTGGCCGACTCCGATCCCGTCGAGCACGCCCTCAGGGTTGTCCGGGTCGTTGGACAGGTCCTGTCCTCCGTCGAAGTACAGCAACGCCACGTCCTCGTCGTGCGCCACCGCGGCACTGTAGAGCGCGATCGCCAGCGTGCACTCCCCGCCGAGCACGAGCGGGATCTGGCCGGCCTCGACGATCCGGGAGATCTGCGCCCGGGCGTCGGACAGGACGTCCAGGACCCGGCTCAGATTGTGCGGCCGTTGCTCGGTCGGGTGTGGCCGCCACCGCACGACTGGGCGGTCGCCGTGGTCCTCCAGGTCGAGCCCGGCCTCACGGAGCAGGCGGATCAGACCGGCGTCGCGTAGCGCCGCGGGCGCCTTCTCCTGCCCAGGCCAGTGCGCCGCCGCACTCGACGGAACGCCGAGCAGTCCCAGAGTTGTCGTACCCAGAAGGTTGTCCGCGCTCATGAGCACGACCATAGGAGCAATTCCGGACGCTATTCTTCCGGATCGCACCGAGCGTCGCGTCACGGCCGAGGACGACGGCTCCCACTGCACGGCCACGCGGTCACGCGGTCAGGCGGTCACGCGGTCAGGCGGTCACGTGAAAGGTCGGGGCAAGGGAGGCGCCCAGAGCTCTCCATGAGCGCCAACAGGTTGGGTCAGGTTTCGGACACACCGGTTCCCGGTTCGACTGCTAGCGTCGAGGCGAGACGACGGGAGCAGGTGAGTGATGGAGTCGACCGGGATCGGCATCGTCGGGTGCGGCAATGTCAGCCGGATGTATCTGCCCATTCTCGCAAGGATTCCCGACGTCGACGTGGTGGCGGTAGCCGACGTCGACGCGGCCCGCGCGCAGCAGACGGTGGAGGAGTTCGACCTGCCGAGGGCGATGTCCGCGGAGGAGTTGGTCGCCGACCCCGCCGTCGACGTCGTACTCAACCTCACGCCCATCGTCGCGCACACCGACGTGAGCAAGGCGGCCTTGACAGCGGGCAAGCACGTGTACTCGGAGAAGCCGCTCGCCACCAGTGTGGTCGCCGCACGCGAACTCGTCGACGAGGCACGCCAACGTGGGTTGGCGTTCGGCTGTGCCCCTGACACCTTGCTGGGTTCGGGTTTCGAGGCCGCGCGGGAGGTCGTCGCGAGCGGAGCGATCGGGCGTCCGCTGGCGGCGTCGGCGGCGATGTTCCGCAGCGCGATGACCCGGGCGAGCTTCTACAGCGAAGGTGCGACGCCGATCTTCGACATGGCGCCGTACTATCTCAGCGCTCTGGTGAATGTCTTCGGCCCCGCGGTGCGGATCAGCGGGCTCACGCGAACTCTGTCCGCAGGCGAGACCCCGGTGGAGCCGCCGGCCGGTGGTTCGATCGCATCGTCGGGAGTCATCGAGTTCGCCTCCGGAGTGCTGACGAACGTCACACTGATCTGGGGAAGCGACCACCGGCACGAGGTGCCGGCGTTCACCGTCTATGGCAGCACCGGGGTGGTCGACTTTCCCAATCCGAACAACTTCGGCGATCCGGCGTACGTCCGTCAGCACGGCGAGGACTCTCGGACCGAGATCCCCGGCAGCCGTCAATCGGAAAGCTGGCCACACAACCTGCGTGGTCTGGGTGTGGGAGAGATGGCCAGGGCGATCCGCGCGGGCCAGACGCCGCGGGCGAGTGCCGAGATCGCCTGCCATGTCGTGGAGATGATCGAGGGTCTGGTGACGTCGGCTCGGACCGGCAGCCGGGTGGAGCTGACGACCACGTGTACTCCCGCGCCGCCACTGTCGGCGGAGGCTCGCGAGTCGCTTGTCGGATAAGGCGGTCCAGCGAGCGGCGCGGCACCGCACCAAGGCGAGTCGGGTCGGGTTCATCGTGAATGTGCCGAGGAGGCAGCTGATGCAGGTCAGGCTTGGATGCGGTCAGATCACCTGGCGGGGAACCGGCTCGGAGGAGGCCGTCCTCACCGACATCGCGCAGGCAGGCTACGAAGGTGCGCCGATGAGCGCCCGGGGCGGCCGGACGGCGCGCGATATCAAGGAGTTGTACGAAAGCCACAACCTGGTTCCCGCGCCCGGCTACTTCAGCGGCAGCTTCTGGGTCGAGAGCAAACGTGACGAACACGTGGAGTCGGCGAGGCGCGTGGCGAGCATCTCGGCAGAGCTCGGCCTGACCGAGATTTATGTTGCCGACGGTGGTTTCAAGGAGCCGACCCGTTCCGGCCGCACCCGCTGGGAGGTCGCCGCGCATCCGAGTCCCGAGGATTCCTTGTCAGACGAGGATTTCGCGAGTCTGGCGGTCGGGCTCGACGCGGTGGGTCGGGCAACCCTGGAGTTCGGCGTACGCAGCTGTTTCCACAATCACGTCGGCACCTTCGTCGAGACCGAAGCCGAGATCGAGCGGCTGCTCGCCTCGGTCGATCCGGACGTGTTGTTCCTCGGTCCGGACACCGGGCACCTGGCGTGGGGAGGCGTCGACGTCGTCGAGTTCACCCGGCGCCATGCCGAACGGATCAAGACGATGCACCTGAAGGACATCGTGGAAAGTGTGTCGCAGAAGGGCAAGGCGGCCGGCTGGGACTATTCCACGTTCGAGAAGAACGCCATCTGGACCGAGATCGGCGAGGGGAGCATCGACTTCGCCGAGGTGCTGCGGATCCTCGACGGTGCGGGCTTCGAGGGCTGGCTCATCGTCGAGACGGACGTGACGCAGCTGCCCACGCCGCTCGAGAGTGCCGTCGTCAGCCGGCAGGCCCTGCGTACCCTCGGCGTCTGAGGCTTCAGGCGGTGGGAGCTCCCGGCGGGTCGAAGGAGTCGCACCGGCTCAGATCGCTGCCAGGGCGTCGATCTCGATCCGGAACGACGGGTTGACCAGGCCGCTCACCTGGACCAGCGAGCAGGCCGGCGGGGTGTCCGGTGACAGGTAGTCGTCACGTACGGTTCGGAATGCCGCAAGGTCGGCGAGGTCGGTGAGATAGACGGTCAGCTTGACGACATGCCGCATGCCGGCGCCCGCCGCGGCGAGAGCGGCCGCGAGATTGTCGAAGACCTGTCGCGTTTGGATCTGGGCATCGTCTGCGCCGACCAGGTTGCCCTCCGCGTCGAGCGGTACCTGCCCGGAGATGGCGATCATGCGCCCGCTGAAGGCGACCGCATGGCTGTAGCCGTTGACCGGTGGAAGACCGTCGGGGCGAACGTAGTGCTGGGACCTCTCCAGATGTCGGGTTGGCTCCAGGTGGTGCCCATCCAGCGAGTGCGAGCTGGGGCTGATCGCGATAGCCGGCCACGGAGGGGACGACGTGAGGGGAGCGGTGGACTCCCTGATCACTGCGGCGTGAGCTGTGCGACGGCTACCTGACCGGCATCGTGAATGACCACGCTGAGCATGCCTGTAACACCAGGCACGGGCGTCGACGCCTGTCCTGAGCACACTGGCCTGCTCAGCGTGGTCATTCATTGGGCGCAGGCCTGCTCAGCGTGGTCATTCTTGGCGCCCTCCGCCGCAGAGTCCTGTCGGCCGGCCGGGCAACTTTCGCCTGAGAAGCCTGTCGATTCCGACGGCGCCCGTTCGTCATCGTCGGTGAGGACCGCCGACGAGAAGGGGAGAACGATGAAGTACATGCTGTTGATCTGCGCCGAGGAAGGGCTCGAGGTGCCGCCCGAGGAGGCCGACGCCACGCCCTGGCTCGAGGAGGTGGAGCGCCGTGGCGTCCGGCTGGACGGTGATCGGCTGCGCGGTGTCAGCGACGCCACGACGGTACGGGTGCGGAAGGACGAGCTCATGGTCACCGACGGGCCGTTCGCGGAGTCGAAGGAGCAGTTGGCCGGGTACGACGTGATCGAGTGCGCCGACCTCGACGAGGCGATCGAGATCGCGTCGAAGCACCCGGTCGCGAAGTTCGGCACCGTCGAGGTGCGGCCTTTCTGGGAGGGCGACTGATGGGTACGCAAGGCGACCGCGACCAGGCGGCGGAGGTGAGGGTCACCGGCGCGCGGACCCACATCGACCTCACCATTGCCCTTCCCCAGTCCCGGGTCTGGGATCTCATTGCCGACGTCACCCGGATCGGTGAGTGGAGCCCGGAATGCGTCCACGGTGCGTGGCTCGACGACGGTGCCGGGCAGGCGCACGCCCAGGCGCAGGTGCCGGCGCCCGCGCAGGCGTACGCGCGGGTCGGTGTGAGGTTCGCCGGCGACAACCGGTTCGCCAATGGGAACGTCAGCACCGTGACCTGCGTGGTGACGCAGGCCGAGCGCCCTCACAGGTTCGCCTGGGTGGTACTCGACGGTGCCGAAGATCCGGACCGGCCTGGGTCGATCTGGTCGTACGAACTCACGCCGGGAGGATCGGCGGACGAGACCCGCGTCCGGCACCTTCGTCCACGGCCCGGGCGAGACCGGAGTGCGCGCGGCCGTACGCCAACACCCGGAACAGGCTGCGGAGATCGTCGACGGCCGGCTCGCCCAACTGCGCCTGCACATGATCGAGACGCTACGCGGGATGGAGCGCGCCTGATCCCGTAAGCCAGGAAGGGATCTGGGCGAGATGCTCGGAGAATCCGAGTGGCTCGTCGAGCTCGGCAGCCGAACGACTGTCGGTGATGGCCACGGCCTGCTCGACGAGTTCGGCCACCCAGGGGCACGGGTACGCGGCAGACCGCCCGGTCGGACGGCGGTCGGGTCACACGGCAGCGCCCCCGGTGACCGGCAGCACCACGCCCGTCACGTAGGACGCGCGATCGCTCAGCAGCCAAGCGGCCGACTCGGCGATCTCCTCCGGCGCGGCGGCCCGGCCCATCGGCGTGCTCGAGATGATCCGGTCGATCACCCCGGGGTCGTGACGATTCCACTCCTCTACCATCTCGGTGATCGTCAACCCCGGGGCGATCGCGTTGACCCGGATTCCGGCCGATGCATATGACACGGCCGCCGACTCTGTGATGCTGTTGACGGCACGCTTGGCCGCCCCGTACGCGGGCAACCCCGGGTTTCCGATCAGGCTGCCCACGCTGCTGGTGTTGACGATCGCCCCGCCGCCGCTCTGGATCATCGCCTTCACCTCCGCCGACACGGCGTAGAACACGCCCTTGAGGTTGACCCGCATGACGAGGTCGAAGTCGTCCTCCGGAAAGTCCGCGACACGGTGTGGCGGCACCCCGACCCCGGCGTTGTTGAACGCGACGTCCAGCCGCCCGTGCCGCTCGACCACAGTAGCTACCGCCCGATCGATGCTGGCAGTATCGCCGAGGTCAGCGACCACGTACGAGGCGCCTGGGATCTCCGCGGTGACGGACGTCAGGGCGCTCTCGGTACGGGCGGCGAGGACGACGGTCGCGCCCTCCCGAGCGAACAAGCGGGCCGCAGCGGCCCCGATGCCGCGGCTGGCGCCGGTGACGAGCGCGACCTTGTCCGACAGCATTCCGGAGGAAGTCATACCGGCAGAATGCCACGGAGAAGGATGAACGGCCGGGCCGCGCCTTCCCGCCCGCTCGGCGATCGGCCACGCCGTGACCTTCGGTGAAGTGTGGCGGCACGGTTCCGGCGGCAGATCTCAGGTGGCCCAACAGATGGCAGGTGGACGGCGGAGCGCGGCACGGTACTAGTGCGACAGCGCGGTGAGTACGCAGCGGCCGTAGGTCCCAGCTTCTTCAGCCTCCGGGACGCGGTGATGCATCGTCAGCACCTGGGCGAGCTCGCGGCGGCCGTGCGGCGTGCCGTGCCGCCGGTGATGCGGCGGGCGACGTGCTGCCGGTCGAGGTCTTCGATTGGCCGGCCAGTGCCGGTGTTGCGGCACCACTCGCCTGGCTGAGCTTTGCAGTGCGGGCAGGGGCGAGACAGCACGCGTACGAGGGTGGCGAGGTCGTGGGTCGTGTAGCCGCGACCGGCGAGCGTGCCATCGAAGATCCAGTCGAGCATGCCGGTGTCGACGGGTTCGATCGGGTGGCTCATCGCCCGATCACCGCCACGTAGGCGATGCCGACGGTCATCCAGATGGTGAACGTGGCCGCTTTCCACCGCGTGGGCCGCATGGAGTCCTCCCCGTGTGTCGGGCGCGGCGACCCGCCTCCAGGCCGCCGCGCCTGTCTGTTGGGTGCGACGCAGCGGCCGGGCGTGGGATGTGATGCTGGGGACATCCGACCGCCGCGTCACGGGAGAGACCGTAAAGGCGGTTCGGCGGATTCCGGGGTACTCGTTGTCCCCGGTGACGGCGAGTACCCCTAGTCGCGGAGGCTGATCCGTGACGCGATCCGCTCGACATCTTCCCGGGTCGACGGCGGCACGATCCGCAGCAGCTCACGGGTGAGCAACCTCGCCGGTGGCGAGTAGACCACGGTCTCCAGGGAGGCGTCGACGGCCTGCGCGAGCAGGTGGACAGCACCGATGTCTTCGCCGGCGAGCCGGTAGCCGCGTGCAAGTTCGAGCAGGTGGCGTGCGCGGCGTTCGGTGGAGGGGATGGACGCGGGGTCGAGGTTGGCGGCGTGTCGGCGGGCTTCGTCGCCGCGTCCCATGGCGACGGCGATCATGACGGCGTAGACGTCGACGATCGCCTTCCCGACGCGGGTGTAGGGGTGGGCGTAGCCGTCGGGCAGGAGTCGTTCGGCGGCGAGCTTTGCGTCGTCCCAGTGCGACCAAGCGGATTCGTCGCCGGCTCGGGCGAGGGTGAGCGCGGCGCACAGTTCGAGGTCGACGTAGGCGGCTGCGTAGTCGCGGTCGGAGTCGATCCGGTCGCGGACGAGTGGCATGGCGTGGCCGAGTTCGGTGATGGCGTCTTCGTTGTGTCCGATGGCGCGGACCAGGTGGGCGTAGTACCAGGACGCCCGTGCGCGGGAGAGTGGGTTGTCGGCGGCTTGGGCAGCGGCGACGGCGCGGTCGGCGGACATCCAGCAGAGTTCGCGGTCGCCGTGCCATGCGAGCCAGGCCTGGGTGAGGTGGTAGACCTCGGCGAGTAACCGGTTCGCTTCGCGGCGATCGTCGCCGACTGCGGCGGCTGTGCGGGCGTCGCGGATCAGCTTGGGCAGCACTTTGCCGGTCTCGGTGCGCTGTTTCGCCGAGGAGTGCCAGGTCTGCCAGGCGGAGTCGAGCACCGTGCGGATGTAGTCGGTGGCCTGGGGGGTTCCGTCGTCGGGGTGGTGGAGCAGTAGGGCGCGGCGGACGTCGGGGAGTGCTTCGTGGCTGGGCCGTTCGAGGACGGTGTAGGCAACGTCGGCGCCGAAGAGTGCGGAGAGGTCTTTGATGTTGAGTGCGCGGGCTGCGCGGACGGCCATCGTGAGGGTGAGTTCGCGGCGGCCGGTCTCGATGGCCTTGACTGATTCGGGAGAGCAGCCCATGAGGCCGGCGAGTTGGGGGCGGGATCTGCCGGCGGCTTCGCGGAAGAGTCGGAGGCGGGCTCCGGGTGACATGTCGTCGGTCATGGCGGATGTCCCCTCGTGATCGCTTCACCGCAGGGTACATCTGTACCCCCCTGGTGGCTATCCCCTCACCCCACCCGGCAGGCACCGCGTTCGACGACGCCGACGCACCGGCGGCGTCGGCGGTAGTTGATGTGGGTCAGCTGGCGCCGGACCGCGCACCCTTCTGGGCGCTGGTCCGGTCGGAAGGACTCGTCCAAGGCCGGGCGGCCTGTCGTACGTAGTCAGTGTCGACTCGTCGGCGGCGGGTTGCTGGGGCGTAGCCGTAGCCGTAGCCGTAGCCGTAGCCGTAGCTTCCGCCGTCGCCCTTCTGCGGACTCCGGTTGAGTAGAGTGCCGATGAGGCGGGCGTTGACCGAGTTGAGCCGGGCGACGGATCCGCGGATCTGGTCGCGGCTGGTCTTGCCGTAGCGGACGACGAGCAGGGTGCCGTCCGCCTGCGTGGCGAGGATCCCGGCGTCGGTCACCGGGAGCAGTGGTGGGGCATCGATGATGATCGTGTCGAAGTGTTCACGGAGCTTCGCGAGTACGCCGGAGAGTGCACGTGACTGGAGCAGCTCCGCGGGGTCGGGTGGGAGGGCACCGCTGGTGAGGACCGGGATGCCATCTGGTCCCCATGTCTGGAGAGCTGATTCGAGTCGGCTGCGGCCGATGAGGACGGTGGTGAGTCCGAGGGCGGACTCGAGGCCGGTGTACTCGCCGACCCGCGGCCGGCGTAGGTCGGCTTCGACCAGCACGACTCGTTGGCCACCCTGGGCGAGCGTGGCGGCGAGGTTGCACGCGTTGGTGGTCTTGCCGTCGCCCGGGACGGAACTGGTGACGACGAAGACCTTGTTCGGCTGGTCGATGCCGACGAACTGCAGGTTGGTGCGGAGAACCTTGAACGCCTCAGCCCTCGGAGCGTGTGACTCCAGAGAGGTGATGAGCTTCTTCTCCTTCGCCTCGGGGTCGAAGGGTATGGAGCCCAGCACGGGCGCGTCGGTGAGGCTGGCCAGATCGTCCGCGCTCCGCAGCGACGTGTCGAGGCTCTCCCGCAGCGCGGCAATGCCCACTGCCAGGAGGAGGCCGAGCAAGGCGGCGATGCCTATGTTGCGGACTGGTTGTGGTGAGACCGGCTGATCGGGTGTACGGGGATGGCCGAGAACGCTGGCCTTGATCGCTGGACGTGAGCTCTTCGCACCGGGTGACGCCTCGAGCTCGGCGACGAACGTCACGAACTCCCTGCCCACGGCGCCGGCGAGTGTGCTCGCGCGGACGCGGTCAGGGTCGGTTACCGTGACGTTCAGGATCACCGTCTTGGGGACCACGGTTGCCGTGATCTGGTTGCCCAGCGACTCGGCATCCTGGTCGAGGTCCAGTCTGTCGACCACGCGATCGGCAAGCTCTGGCCCGGTCACCAGGTCGGCGTAGGAGGCTGCGCGTTGTTCGGAGAACAAACCGCCCTGGTACGCGGCCGCGGCGTCGGACTCCGGCACGGAGACGAAGAGCCGCACGGTCGAGGCGTACTGCGGCGTCGTCTGCATGGTCACGACAGCAGCAGCGCCGACGGCGAGCAGACTGCTGAGAACGATCAGGATCCAACGGCGTCTGAGCACCTTGAGGTAATCACGTAGGTCCACTGGGGCGGCGTCCGATCTCCTGTTGCCGTGGTCCGGCCCACCGCCGGCCCACCTTGAGTTTTCTGCATCCGCCTGCGTACTAAACGTGAGCGAGGAGAGCTTTGGCACTTTGGCTACGCACAGTGCTAGCGCGGCTACATTGTCCACGCGCCCTCTTCCAAGAGGGACTACGCGGACTGATTCGCGGCAACACGGGGGAGAGTCGGATGCGTCACGAGCTCGACGCGCTACTGCGGAAACGGCGGGCTGTCGTCCTCGTCTCGCTCGACTGCATCGCTTGGCTGGTCGCCTTGTTGACCTTCGCGAGCCTCAGGATGGACCTGGCCGACGAGCCGGTCCCGTGGGTCGGGACACTCGGCTTGGCCGGGCTCGCGGCAGTGCTCCATGTGCAGATCGGGTGGATCGTACGGCTCCATCAGGGCAGATGCATGCTGGGGAGCTTCGAGGACATGCTCGTCCTCGGCGCCGTGACAGGTGCCGCAGGCATGTTGGTCGGCACTGTCAATCTGCTCGCGCCTGAGATGCTGGTGCCACGCTCCGTTCCGGTGGCTGCGACGTTCATGGCCCTTGCGTTGGGCGCGGCCGGAAGAGCGGTGTGGCGCTGGCTGCGCGAGCTCGGCATCATCCGTCGGCATCGGCCAGGTTGTCTACCGGCGCTGATCCTCGGTGCAGGTGACGGGGGGCGCCAGCTCGTCGACTCCATGCTGCGCGATCCTGGCAGTGGCTGGTTCCCGATCGGACTCCTCGACGACGACCGGCAGCTTCGGCATCTGCGGATCCGGGGCGTGCCGGTTCTCGGCACGTCGGAGGACCTGGCATCGGTGCTCTCGCAGACGGGCTGCCGCACGTTGATCGTCGCGATCCCTAGTGCGGGCAGCGACCTGATTCGAACCATCGGACGACGCGCCATCGACCTGGGCATCGAGCTCAAGGTGGTCCCGGGAGTTCGTGATCTGCTCGACGGACGGGTTGCCGTCGCCGACATCCGCGACATCGAGCCGGCCGACCTACTTGGTCGGCACCAGGTCGACACCGAGATCGCGTCTGTTGCCGGGTGTCTCACCGGTCGACGAGTGCTCGTCACCGGTGCTGGAGGGTCGATCGGTTCGGAACTCTGCCGGCAGATCAAGCAGTTCGCGCCGGCTGAGCTGATCATGGTCGATCACGACGAGTCCGCCTTGCATGCGGTTCAGCTTGCTGTCAACGGTATGGCTCTGCTCGATACCCCGGACGTTGTCCTCGCCGACATTCGAGACGCGCCGCGGATGATGGAGCTCTTCCAGCAGCGGCGACCCGAGGTCGTCTTTCATGCAGCCGCGCTCAAGCATCTGCCGATGCTCGAGCAGTATCCGGTCGAAGCGGTCAAGACAAACGTCTGGGGAACTTTCGCGGTTCTCGAGGCGGCCAAGGCGGCAGATGTCGAGCGATTCGTCAACATCTCCACCGACAAGGCGGCGAACCCGAGTAGCGTGTTGGGCTATTCGAAACGGATTGCCGAAGGGCTGACGGCCGCTGCGGCGCGGGATACACATGGCAGCTTTGTCAGCGTCCGGTTCGGCAACGTGCTGGGTAGTCGGGGCTCGGTCCTCACGGCGTTCACCGCCCAGATCGAGGCAGGCGGTCCGGTGACTGTGACCCATCCTGACGTGACGCGATACTTCATGACCGTGCAGGAGGCTGTGCAACTGGTGATTCAGGCAGCCGCCATCGGAAAGGGCGGCGAGGCCCTTGTTCTCGACATGGGTGAACCTGTCGGTATCGCCGACGTTGCCCGCCAGTTGATCGAGTTGTCAGGCCGGCACATCGAGATCGTCTTCACCGGATTGCGCGAGGGCGAGAAGTTGCATGAGGAGCTACTCGGCAGCGGGGAGCGCGACCACCGACCGATGCACCCGTCGGTGTCGCATGTCTCCGTGCCTCCAGTTCCACCTCCTGCAGTACGCAAGATCGACACCGAAGGCGGGCGGCAGGCAGCGATCTCGGCGCTCCGGGCGACGTGTATGCAGATGGTCGACGGCGACCGAGCGCTTAGCGACGTCTCTACCGACTCCACCTGCACGGCGCCCGTGCTCAGCGGCTGAAACCGGCCGGGTTGCAGTTCGCCTTCGCGCAATGTGGGTCGTGCCTGCTTGTTTGGCAACAACCTTTTATGGCTATTCAAGTACATAACGGAGTGTCGCCTGACTCGTCTGGTTGACGCGTGGGGCCGTCGTCTACAGGGGGGTGGCACGGTGACCATGGCAGCGATCGTGTTGGCTGCCGGGCTGGCCTGCATCAGCTTGCAGGGAGTGCTGCTGCCGGCGCTGCGCCGGTACGTCGTCGACGTCCCCAACGGGCGTTCCTCGCACCGCTCGCCCACTGCGCGTGGCGGCGGCATCGCCGTGGTCGGCGGTGTCTGGTTGGGCGTCGTTGCCGGGTGGTTCGTCGGAATGCCCGTCCCCTGGGCGGTTGTCGCCGTAGCGCTCGGCCTCTCCGCACTCCTAGGTCTCGCCGACGACGTACGAAGCGTCGGTGTGCTGCCCCGGCTGGCGATCCAGCTCGGTCTCGGTCTCGCCCTTGCCCTGTGGGTGTTCCGGTCCGGCACTCCTCAACTGACCGGGATCGGCTTCGGCATGCTGGTCGTTGTGGCGGCTATCTGGCTCGCCGGCTTCACCAACGCGTACAACTTCATGGACGGCATCAACGGCATCTCTGCATTGACCGCCGTGGTAGCCGGCAGTTGGTACGCCTACGTCGGCTGGGAGTGGCAGGTCGAGCAACTCGGCGTCCTTGGCCTTGCCGTGGCCGGCGCCGCCGCCGGGTTCCTTCCATGGAACCTGCCGCGGGCGCGAGTATTCCTCGGCGACGTCGGCGCCTACGCGATAGGGATGTCCCTTGCCGGGCTCGCCCTCTGGGCGGCTATCGCGGGTGTGCCGTTGTGGTCCGCCTCCGCTCCGTTGCTCGTGTACGTCGTCGACACCGGTTGGACCCTCACGAGGCGGATCGTCTGCGGACGTCCATGGCGTGAGGCCCACCGCGAACACGTTTACCAACGGCTCGTCGACGGCGGATGGAGCCACACGCGGTCCGCCATGCTGTCTGCCCTGGCGGCGTTGGCGTGCTGTGCAGCGTCCATAGTGACCAACAGCGTGGACGTCACTGTCGGCCTGCTCCTGCTGGTCGTCGGAGCGGCCTGTTATCTCCTTCTTCCGCAGGCGATTCATGGCGGCCAGGCTGTCCAGGCCGGCACCCGCGCTCAGGGCGGCCAACCAACGCGAACCGTCCAGCCCAGCCAGCTCGCGCGACCGGCCGGCACACCTGATCCAGTCAGTCCGGGGGCGGGGAGCTGAGCAACCAGTGAAGATCGGTTTCATCACCCAGTGGTACAGCCCCGAGCCAGCCTCGGCGGCCCATCCGACCGCTGTAGCGAACGCGTTGGTCGACGCGGGTCATGAGGTAACAGTCCTGACCGCCTTCCCCAACTACCCCACCGGGCGCTTCCTCCACCCGCGACCCCGCGGTCCCTTCCGTCGGGAGTCGCTCGGCGGCGTCAGACTGAACCGCGTCCTGCATTACCCGAATCATGACGACTCTGCGAGGAAGCGAGTAGCGAGTTACGTCTCCTTCGCTGCATCGGCCACGGCGGCCTTGGGCACGATGGCGCATTGCGATGTGTGCCTGGTCTACTGCACGCCGGCGACCGTCGCCATACCCGCGGTCATCCTTCGTACCCTCACCCAAGTTCCGTTCGTGCTGTACGTGCAGGACCTCTGGCCGGACTCGGTGACGGCAAGCGGATTCGTAGGCAGTCCACTCGTCAACCGATTCATGACGCGCCAACTGTCGCGCTACTGCGCGAGCATCTACCGCCGCGCCAGCGCCGTGGCGGTGATCTCGCCGTCGATGCGTGATCTCCTCCTGGAACGGGGGGTCGACGATGACAAGCTGATCACGATCTACAACTGGGTGGATGAGGAGGTGTTCCATCCCGTAAGCCGCCCGAGTTCTGCCTCCTCGCACTTCGAGCTGATGTACGCCGGCGGGCTCGGCGAGGTCCAGGGTCTCGAAAGCGTGGTAGAGGCGATGCAACTCCTGCGGTGTCGTGACGACATACGTCTGACCTTCGTCGGCGCAGGTGTAGCGGAGAGCTGTCTTCGCAGCAGGGTCGCAGAGCTCGACCTACAGAACAGCGTCCGTTTCGAACCTCCGCGCGGTCTGAGAGACATGGCCGAGACGATCGCGTCGGCGGATGCGCAACTCGTGTCACTGCGCGGCGAACCCTTCCTCGCCACGACCTTGCCCAGCAAAGTCCAGGCATCGATGGCCTGTGCCGCGCCGATTATCTGCTCAGCACCGGGCGCGGCTGCACGCATCGTGACGGACGCGGGAGCGGGTTTCGCCGTCGAGCCGGGCCGACCTGACGCACTCGCAGGTGGAATTACCGACATGGCGTCGGCATCGAGAGCTGAGCGTTCCGCCATGGGAAATCGTGGACTCGCCTACTACCGCACGAACCTATCGCGATCGGTCGGTGCAGCCCGCCTGCTCGAGACGCTACGTACCGCGGCAACGGACCGTCGATCTCGACGCATCAGACGTCGAGAGTGCCGGAGCGCCACATGACCAGCATCGCAGTCCTGGGCTCTACCGGGTTCGTCGGTACGTCCGTCAGCCAACACTTGCGTCAAGCGGGGTTCGATGTGCGTGGCGTAACCGCCCCTCGGCTCAGGGCCAGCGTAACAACCAGAGACGACCTCCTCGCCCAGTCGACCACCTGCGACCACGTGGCGGACTACCTGAGTCGGACGCTCGCAGGGGCCTCCTGCGTGGTCAATGCGGCCGGTCTCGCCGATGCGACCGGAGACGACTGGTCGACCCTCTGCGGAGCAAATGCCCTGCTTCCGTTGGTCGTGCGGCAGGCCTGCCGAAGGGCTGGAGTCAGGAGGTTCGTCCACGTCAGCTCTGCTGCCGTGCAGGGCAGGATTCGCCGACTTGACGAAACTTCCAGTTGGCATCCCTTCTCCGCGTACTCCCGGGCGAAGGCCCTGGCCGAAGAATGTCTGCAGCGCCTGGCTGGCCCTCCAAACACCGTGGTCTTCCGCCCTACCTCTGTACACGGGCCTACACGTGCTGTCACGCGCAGTCTTGTGCGGCTGGCAGCGTCGAAGGCCGCCTCGGTGGCGGGCGCGGGGGAGTATCCGACGCCTCAGGTGCTAGTCGACAACGTGGGAGCGGCTATTGCCTACGTTGCAACGTGTCCAGAGCAGCCCTCCGAAGTCGTTCTCCAACCGTGGGAGGGACTGACCACCTCAGGTCTCTTGCAGGTTCTGGGATGCCGAGAACCGCGTCGGATCCCGATGGGCGTTGCACGCGGACTGGTCAATGCAGCCAGTTGGGCAGGTAGACAACACGCCCGCCTCGCGGGTCACGCCCGGCGGTTGGAGATGGTTTGGTTCGGCCAGGACCAGGAGGAGGGCTGGCTCGCAGCGAATGGGTGGGGCCCACCAATCGGAAACGAGGGCTGGCGACGATTAGCGGACGCCATACGAAGGGAGGCCCCCATGAGAGCAGCTCAGGACCGAGTTGGATAGCGCGACGTGGCGCCAGCTATTTCGTGACGAATTGAGATCTCGCGGGCACTCTGCATCGCACATCGATCCAACTGGATAGTTGACAGTCGCTCAGTAATACTTTGTAAGGAAAGCCCGGCATCACATGGGTATGGCAGATCGCTAAAGCGCGGTTCTGTGGCCCTCTAGAGAAGTCGCTAGTGCTTCGGTCCCGAAGCAACATCTCGATACCACGGGGATATACAATGAAAATTCTTGTCACTGGTGCAGCCGGCTATGTTGCCTCTTGGTTGATCCCGGAGCTCGAGAGGGGCGGGCATGACGTATACCGCACAGACCTGAACACCGGTGGAACCGAGTTGCATCGAATGGCCAACCTGCTAAGCCCAGATGAGGTCTGGGAGCTTTTCGATGATAGTCGGCCTGATGCCGTCGTGCATCTGGCAGCTAAGTACGGCCGGGTTCAGGGCGAGATAGATCCAGAGCAGACGGTACGGACGAACGCAGAGATGACGACACTCATCGCCCGCGCGTGTGCAAGCTCCGGAGCCAGGCTGCTCTATGTCTCTAGTTCGGAGGTCTATGGTGACGGATGGACGGGAAGCCAGTCGGCCCTGCCGCGCGCCTGGGGTGACGCACTACCTCTCAACCTGTACGGGCTGACCAAGCTCTGGGGGGAACAGGTGGCGGAGCTCTACGCGCCGCGTAACCTAATCATCGCCCGGCTGAATATGCCTTATGGCCCCGGTCCCTCGTCGGGGATACCTGCAAACGTTGGGCGGAACGCACTGCACACGTTCCTGTGGCAGGCGCACCACCGTCATCCAATTACTGTGCACATGGACACCCTGCGCTCCTACACCTGGGTAGAAGACGTCATGGCGGGTATCCGCCTAGCGATCGAACAGGAGCAGGGCGGACGCTACGTTGTGTCGCGGATGGACGACATGCGTACATCACAAGAAATCGCTCAGCTCGCATGCAAGATTGCTGGTTGGGACGATCCGATCATCAACCTGACTCCAAAGCCTGCAGGCATCACACCCGAGAAGTATCTCGACAACTCATCAATCTTGGCGCTTGGCTGGAAACCTACCGTGGACTTAGAGGTTGGAGTTCAGCGAACGTTCGACTGGATTCAGCACTTCGACGCAACCGGGACATGGCGAGCATGAGTCTGCGACGGCGTGGAGACGTACCAGGTAAGGGGTCGCCTTTCGATTCGGGACGAGACAAGACGTGAGCACAAACCGCGTCGGTCCTCTCGACCGAGGGTGCCCACCCTCCTCAGCGCTGCCCGGAAGACTTGACAACAGGCGAGCTCGCCGCGGCGCGGCGAGGAGAACTCACCGTCCGCGGGTCAGCCTCAGCGCGTGATGTGAGGCCTCGCATCCAGCCGTCACGCGTTTGAGGTACTGAGGCGTATAGCGGAGTCGGGCTGGCTCCTCTCAAAGCGCTGGGACATAACCATTAGCCCAGACTCCCGCGGTCGACTCTAACGCCCCGTCAACGCCAATGGAGGCGTGGCTATATGACTTCACCATTTCGGACCGTTATGCTCTTCGCCGATTACTATCTACCCGGCTACAAGAGCGGTGGACTGACTCGCTCGGTCGCGAACTTCGTCGAAGACGTCGAGGGCCGGTGCGAGATTCGAATTCTGACGCGCGATCGGGACCTGGGCGATCGGCACCGCTACGTTGGCATACCAAGTCGCCGATGGGTCAGGGTCGGACGGGCTCTTGTCGCGTATCTCGACTGGTCCTCGCCGCGTGATCTCGCGTGGGCGCTGACCCAGGTGCGGCGGACCCGGCCAGATCTGCTGTACCTCAACAGCTACATGTCACCGTTCTCTTCAATCCTTCCATTGATGGCCTATCGCCTCCGTCTCACTCGGGCCCCCATGCTCATCGCTCCCCGGGGGGAACTCTCAGATCAAGCGCTTAGCCTCAAGGCACGGAAGAAAGGGCTGTATCGGAAGATTGCAAGCACCCTCAACCTGCATCGAGATGTCGTTTTCCACGCGTCGACTCCGATGGAGGCGAAGGATGTCGCCCGCTTCCATACGCAAAACCGGATCCTCGTGTCAGCCGATCGCCTTAGGAGAGCAGGTGCACCGGCACTCTCTGTGCCCTCGCGCCCGGTGCGGCTCGCGCATATTTCCCGACTGGCGCCCATCAAGAACCTAGATCGCGTGATCGGCGCCTTGCGATACGTGTCGCTTCCTATTGTTCTCGATATTTGGGGACCAGTCGAAGATCAGGATTACTGGAACCTCTGCAAGCGAAGAACTGATGGACTGCCTCCGCACATTGCAGTGACGCATCGGGGAGTTCTTGATCCGGATAAGGTTCACAGCACGCTTTCCGAGTACCACGCCCTGGTCTTGTGTTCTCTTTCTGAGAACTTTGGACAGATCGTGGCGGAGTCCCTTGCGGCCGGCTGCCCGGTGATCGTCTCCAAGAGCCTCCACTGGGCGCAGCTTGTGGATGGGATAGCTGGTTGGGCCGTCGATCCTTTGGACGAGCGAGAGATCAGTGCGGTGCTCTCCTGCGTGGCCGACACTTCCGATGAGCAGTGGCGGGACCTTCGGCGGGGGTGCTCCAAGGCACTGAGGCGCCTACTGGACCTTCACAGTGGTATTGGGAGCCTAGAGTTGATTGATTCAGCGCTGCAGGGTGGCCGGGCATCAGCCCGAGGCATCCGGAAGCCAGGATAGGGACAGGCGATGCGGGATGCGGTGTTCAGTGCAAGTGGAAGTATTCGCGTGCCTTCCGTGATGCGCTCGCTTCGAGGGAGGGCGACCTCGGGTGACGCTATCAAGCACGGGGGCGTGATCGGCGTGTCGCTCTGGCTGATCCTCCCGCTCGTGATAATGCTGTGGCCCAGTTGGGAAACCAACGATCCGGTTCAGTTGTGCATATCACTACTTGCGTTGATGCTCGGCGGATGGGGCTTCTGGCAGAGTGGCGGGCGCCAGATAACCGCTTCAAGCATCTTCTCGCTGGCATCAGCTGTTTTCGTGGGCTTCTCCGGGATCTACTGGTGGTCCAAGTCCGGTGCCGTCTCTTCTTCTCTGCTAGCTGCAACAACCTCCTGCTATCTCAGCCACCTGCTGATGTACTACATCTTCTGGTACCGGCCGCAACGGAGTAGCCCTGAGAGCGAGCCGTTAGCTGACGGTGATCCAGCGGTCCTGCGTGGCGGCATCGTTGTAGGCGCCGCCATGACTATTGGAGGTACGGCGGCGGCCAACGGCGAGGTCGGTCCAATTGCACTCGTGGCGCCAGTCGCATTCGTTGGCGTCGTTCTACTGTGCGCATCTCTCGTCAACCTACCAGGAGGTACAGGGCGGGGCGTCAAGTGGCACCATCTCCTGTTGGCGTCAGTCGCATTCCTCCTGTACGTCCTCTACGCGTTCGACGGGTACGGTCGTCTCGTCCTAGCTTCTCTCGGGTTGGCCATTGCCGCTATAGGGTGCATACACGTTCGCGGACGACGGGTCAAGGGCCTAATCCTCATCGCGACAGGGCCAGCATTGTGGGCACTTGTTGAATTGCGCGAGGCGTTTGGCCGAGAGACCTACGGAGTGGTTGGTTTGGATGGTCTTATGTCTGTCACCTCGCCACTCGAGCTATTCGCCCAGCTGATCGAATCGCAGAAATACCTTCCCTCGGGGAATGGTGCGACCTTCTGGGCGGCTCTAGTTGCGCAAGTCCCGTCTGAGATGTGGGACGGAAAGCCAGCTGGATTTGGCCGCCTTCTGGCGGAGCAGTTCCAGCCAGGGTTGGTCTCTGTGGGTGGCAGTCTCGCCGCTCTCAGTGGCGGGGAATGGCTGTACAACTTCGGATGGCTTGGCGTAGCCGTGATGGTTGTCGCACTGGGCCTGGGGATTCGCTGGATTGACCAATGGCTACTTTCCATGGTATGGCAGCCGGTTACAACACGGCGTCAATTGCTCGGCCTGGCTGCGAGCGTTGTCGCAGCTACAGGAGTAGCCGATCTTCTGTGGGCAGGGACGCATACGTTCAACGCTCGCACTGGCACGCGGCTCCTGGTCGTGCTCTTTCTGGCCGCTACCTGGGCGTCGACTCGGCCACGGCGCGTCGGCGTTCATGGATCATGCAACCCGGTCGTTCAAGTGCAAGGGGACGCAGGTCTGCAGCTGGCAGTTGGTCGGAGTCGATGTCTAGTGCATGCAGCGCCCGTGGCGTCAACGCGACCCCGGGCCTGATCCGCTCATACAGGCACATCATGCGCGGGTGCGCAGTCGACGGGGAGTAAGTGTGAGAGGGAAGTCAGACCTGCATCGGGACCACATCGGAAGGCCTAGCGCCCTGCTGAGCTCAGGTATGACTGGCGATTGTCCTCTGCTTGTGGCGCGCAGCCGCTCGCTGACCGGAGCTGCACTTCTCGAAAGGCTGGGAGAATATGGCCGGGGGTGGGTGCAGTAGTGGTTCAGGCTGAAGAGTCGGCCGACAGGCGGTCGCGGATCAGCGTACTCAGTTCGACGCCAGACATGCTGAAGTGGGTTGCGAAACGTTCGCTTTGGGGGATCGTCAGTCAGGGCGCTGGCAGTGTCGGCAACCTTGCCGTCTGCATCCTGGTCGCACGTGCTGCGTCTGCGTCCGACTTCGGTGCTTGGGGCCTAGGCTACGGGATCTATGTCTTGGCAATGGGAGCGGCTAGGGCCGCATCGGGCACGCCGTTGCTGTTGTCCAACGGCGGCGATGGCAATCAGCGATCAGGCGCGTCGCCGGGTTCCACTCTCGGGGTCTATCTTGGAGTTGCCGTTCTCGCCAGCACGATCGTCGCGTGTTTGGCCCTTGGCGTCGACAGGCATGGTGGCGTCGGTCTGTGGATTCTGGCGGCCACCCTACCTCCGCTGCTCGCTCACGATGCCGCTCGATTCTGCTTCTTCGCTCGGGGAGAGCCAGGGCGAGCGGCAGCCTGTGACCTGGTTAGGTTGGTCGTGCAGCTCGCGGGGTTTGCCGCGCTGCTATCCAGTGAAGCGGATGTTGCGTGGCACTGGACTGCGGTGTGGGGACTCAGTGCCCTGGTTGCACTGCCTGGCCTGGCGATACTGCACGCGTGGCCTACGCCGAGCGGGACGGCTACGTACCTGCGCAAAAACGTGCGGGCAATTCTTCCACTCTCGGGAGACTTTGTTGTGACGACCGTCGTTATGCAGTCCATCCCATTCCTACTCGCACTTATCGCGGGTCTTGAGGCTACCGCCGGGTTGCGCGTCGGCTTGGTTCTGTTAGGGCCCCTCAATGTTGTGATCACGGGTGTTACGCCCGTTGTCACCGTGGAAGCAGTCAAGCATGTGGATAGCAGGCGTCGCCTGACGGTGCTTGTCGGTTCATGGAGCCTGGCAATCGCGCTCGGAGCCTGCATGTGCGGGCTCGTGTTAAGCGTGCTGCCTTCATCTGCAGGCAGGTCGCTAGCGGGCCAGTCATGGGACTTGGCGTCACCGTTGATCTTCGCGCTGGCACTCCAGGCGGCACTGAGCGGCCCTCTGATAGGTGCCCAAGTGGCACTCAACGCGATGATGCGACTGCGTGAGTCGTTTCGGCTGCGTATGCAGACTATTCCCCCTATGTTAGTACTGCCGGTTGTGGGTATGCTCATCGCTGATGAGGAGGGTGCTGCGTGGGGGATTGCGGCGGGAGCTGGCCTGGCCTCAGTTCTGGCGATTCAGCGTATCTTCCGGCTACGCGTCGATGGAGAGTGTGACGCCGCCCCCATACCCGCTCGAGACACCAGCCCGTTCGAAAGGCACCAGTCGAGGAGGTGAAGCGACATCGGGGAATGCTTAGTCGACTTCCCGCTCTCGACGGTCGCATCTAAGGCGCCCAGCTACGTGTGTATGAGGATTTTTGTAGAATCGAGGAGACCGTGGTCTCGTGGCAGGAACTTCAAGGCAAAGCGCATGGCTTTGGATATGACTATGATCCTGGTTCACCGCACCTGTCTCATCTGAGGCTCAAGAAACGCCTTGGAGCAGAGATATGGTCGGCGGTGGACCGCTCATTCATCCGCAAGGGCAACTGTCGTGTGCTGGAGATTGGCGGAGGTCACGGTACGATCACTGAGCTTGCGGTCGCAGCCGGAGCATCGGTAACTGTGACCGAGATGAGCGAGGCGAGCGCCGTCGAACTCAGGAAGCGCTTCGCTCACAACGACAGGGTGCGAGTAATTCACGACCGCCTCGGTGACGAGATACTGAAGCCTGAATCCACTTTTGATGTTGTTCTCTGTGTGTCAGTGTTACATCACATTCCAGACTACCTCGGATATGTTAAGAGTCTTGTGGATCTTATTTCCCCAGATGGGGACCTTATTACCTTTCAGGATCCCATGTGGTATCCACGGCGAAGTCGGCGGAATATGGCGATGTACTGGGCATGCTACTTCGCGTGGCGGGCATTTCAAGGCAACCTGCTGCGGGGGCTTGGAACCCGGATTCGGCATGTTCGAGGAATTCGAGATCAGCGACTCGAGTCAGACATGGTCGAATACCACGTGGTCCGACAGGGCGTCGATGAGGTGGCTCTAGCCTCCCTCGTAGAGAAGCAGTTCACGTCGACGGCGGTAGTCCCGTACTGGTCAACTCAGAGCGGGGTGCTGCAGCGGTTAGGCGAGCGACTGAGCCTTCACAGTAGCTTCGCGCTCGTAGCCACAGGTCGTGGAGGAACCACTGTTCGCCCCAGCGCGGGCGAGTCATTAAGGTCGGCGCAACGCTGCTGATGACAGGCAGTGGCGTGTACGTACGCGGACGAGCGCGGCGTTTGCTTCGGGTGTTAAGGATATAGGTGAGTATCAGCGATGGCATATTCACGTCGTCGCTGGAACGGGATGGAGGATCGTGCTCGAGGGGGAGGCCATGCCCGGAGTGCGCCTCCGCTGTCCGGAAACTGGACAGCTACTTGTGCCGGCTAGGCGGGCAGAGGTCGAGCGGGTGAGCGGTGCGCTCCACGCACGGGACGGCTCGGCGTTCGGCAAGACTGACTGGATACTCCTACGGTCCGACAAGCTGGCCGGCTATCCTGTCGTCGCGAGTATTCCCGTGCTCATGGTTCCGGAGATTCAGACCCCCGTCCCGCGTGATATTGACCTCCGCGATCCGCGATGGGCCGAGGCGTACAACGAGATGGACTATTACAACCAATCTGCTGATGACTTCGCGCAGTCGATGGATGCACGCGTGGCGGAGCTGGAGAGGTGCCGCGGTGCTGACCCGTTGTCCTTTGCCTGGATCGACGCGCCGTACGACGCCGCGTCTCAGGTCGACGCGATGAATCATCTTGGCGCGCCGGCCAGCCGGGTGATCCTGCAGCTCGGAGGCATGGGTCTGCACGCAGTGAAGGCTTTGATAGCTGGCGCAGCCGAGTCGTGGTTGATCACCCCGATGCACTCAGAGGCACAGTATGCGTTGGAACTCGGCCGACGGCTGGGTGTTGCGGACCGTCTTCACGCAGTTGTCGGAGTGGCTGAGCAGCTTCCCTTCGGCGCCGGTACCTTCGACGCGATCTACGCGGGTGGGTGTCTACACCACATGGCAGCGGAGTACGCGGCTGCGGAGATCGGGCGTGTGCTGGTCGCCGGGGGACGTTTCGCGGCCGTGGAACCATGGCAGACAGTCCTGCACAAGTGGGGGACACGGATGCTCGGGAAGCGTGAACCGAACGCATACTGTCGCCCGCTCAATGCCGAACGCCTGCGGCTGATGTGTCGCATGTTCGAGCAGTTCGAGGTGCGGAGCCACGGACCGTTACTCCGGTACGCTGCGCTTGCGTGGTTGAAGCTGTCGAAACGCCCTATCCGTCCAGTGACTGGCCTTCGGATGACGCGCCTTGACGACCGCCTACCACTGCCGGCGCGGCTCGGAGGGTCCGTGGCCATCCTTGCTACCAAGGCCAACTGATCCATGCCCATGCTGCGGCACCGACGTCGGTTGGGGAGGGTTTGATGTTCCCGCGCATTCGATCACTTGGACCGTTAAAGGATCTTCACCGGACCAGAGGCCAGGCGGAGCGGTCGTTGGCCTTTGCCGTGATCGCGCGGTCGGGGCTGGTCGATCCTGTCTGGTACAGCCGGCAGCTGGGTCGCGCGAGCACGATGTCACGCCTGGAGGCGACCGCACACTACGTGTGGGCCGGCCGGGTCCGGGGGCTGTCGCCGCATCCGCTCTTCGAACCCGAGTACGTCGATCCGACCGGCTGGCGGACGAATCCCGTCGATCCGTTGACCAGGTATCTCCGCGACCCGAAGAACTGGACGACTGCGACCCACCCATGGTTCGACGGCGGTGCTTATCTGACAGCCACGCCCGCCGCCCGGTCCCATCCGTACGGTCCGTTGGGCCACTTCGCCGCCACAGCGCACTCCGGCACACCGCTGCCCGTCGTCCCGATTCATGCTGAGCACGCGCCGACGCCGATCACCTGGGGCGAGGCGCGTGAGTTCCTGCTCGGCGGGGAACCCCGGGAGGGCCGCGGAGGCGCCGACCTCACCATGAGGACCGTCCAGGAGGCGAAGCGGGTGGTGGGCCGGGTGAGCATCCTGGTCCGGGCCACCGGCGACTGGCAGCGTGCGCGCCAGTGCCTCGCCGCGCTCCTGGCCGAGACCGACGCGGGAGATCTCAAGATCATCGTGGTGGACAATGCGTCCCGACGCTCGGTCGGCACCATTCTCGCGGCGACCGGCGCCACCGACCCGCGCATCCACGTCGTACGCCACCACATCCATCAGTCCGCCACACTGAACCGCAATCTCGCGTACGCCCAGTCGACGGGTGAGATCGTGGTGTTCCTTGATGACAGCGCGATCGTCCAGCGTGGTTGGCTCCCGCCCCTGCTCCGGGCGCTCGACGCGCCAGACGTCCTGGCGGCGCAACCCCTGCTCGTCCATCCGGACCACACCGTCCGCTGCGCTGGCATGGTCTTTCCCCGTCGCGGTACATTGCCGGTCCACTTCCTCGATCGCCACCCGGTGGAAGACGCGCGGCGGGTCGGCACTCACATCGAGGTGCCTGCCGTCACGGCGGCGGCGATGGCGATCCGGGCAGAGAACTTCGCCGCCCTCGACGGGTTCGACCTCGACCAGAACGGCTGGGCGGACGTGGACCTGTGCCTGCGCCTGCAGGAAACCCTGAGGAACGAACGGCATGCGGCGGCCGGGCTCGCCGTGGTGACGGACAGCGTGGTTGTCCAGCAGGAGAACACCGCGACCGACCGGGCTCGGGGGGACGCGCACGCGTTCCAGCGCCGATGGTCCGGCAGCACCCCGCGCGGAGATGAGCGGCTCTGGCGGGATGCCGGCTTCACGGTGTCCCACTACAGCCCGGAGATCTCGCCGGCAGCCGCACGTCCTCAGCTGGCGCGGCCCGTCCTGACCCGTCCTGTCACCCTCGTGTCACAGGGCCCGGCGCGCGGCCTGCCCGCCCTGCGGTGGGCGATCAAGACCGCCGCACCGGCGGGCGAAGCCGGCAAACGATGGGGTGACGTGCACTTCGCGCGTGCCCTGGCCGCCGCGCTCGAACGGCTCGGGCAGACCGCGGTGGTCGATCCGAGGGAGGCGCATCATCGCGGGACGGCGTATCTCGATGACGTCGTTCTCACCCTCCGCGGACTTCACCCCGTGTCACCTCAGCCGGGCCGCATCAATCTTCTCTGGGTGATCAGCCATCCGGATCGGATCACCCGGGCGGAGATGGATCAGTACGACCGGGTGTTCGCGGCAAGCACCCAGTGGGCGGCGCGAATGTCGGAGTCTCGGGAAGATCCGGTCATCCCGCTCCTGCAGTGCACGGATCCGGAACGCTTCCACCCTGGAGTCGCGCAACCGGACACCGGGCACCGCTGTCTCTTCGTCGGGAACTCGCACCGGACGCTGCGGCCCGTCGTGCGAGATGCCATCGACGCTGGTGCCGACATCGCGGTGTACGGACTGCAGTGGGAGGGCCTGCTGGATGCCCGGTACATTCACGGTTCCCACCTGCCGAACTCCGACGTCGCCGCGGCCTACCGTTCCGCCGGGGTCGTCCTCAACGACCACTGGAGCGACATGCGCCGGGAAGGATTCCTCTCCAACCGTCTCTTCGACGCGACGGCGGCCGGCGCACGTGTCGTCAGCGACGACGTCGCCGGAATGGCGGAGATCTTCGGAAAGGGAATTGCCACCTATCGCGGCGTCGAGGAGTTGAGCGCTCTTCTCGCGAGGCCGTTCGATGAGAGTTTTCCCAGCGAGGAAGATCGTCTGCTGGTTGCCGAGAGAATACGTCGTGAACACTCCTTTGACGCCAGGGCAGGAACACTGGTGAAGGCGGCTTCCCGGCTCTGGGAGCGTTAGAGACCGTCCCTGCCCAACGACGTCTCAGAACAACGGTTTGGTTACGATCGCCACCGCGGTTGCCCGCCTCAGGTTGACCGATGGTGGGGGAGAGAAAGTCAGGTTCCATGAAGCGTCACGACTTTCTGGGCGGGCTGCACGGCATTTACCGGCCGCGAACGTACTGCGAGATCGGAATCTATGTCGGCGGCAGTCTCGCCCTGTCGCGCGTGCCGTCGGTCGCCATCGATCCAAACTTCAGGATCATGCACGAGGTGCACTGCGATCTCCAGCTCGTCAGGGAGACCAGTGACGACTTCTTCGCCCGTGAGTCACCATTCGACCATCTACCCGGTGGCGTGGTGGACCTCGCCTTCATCGACGGAATGCACCTGTTCGAGTTCGCCCTGCGCGACTTCATGAATCTCGAACGCCATTCGGCGTGGTCGAGTGTGGTCGTCTTCGATGACATGTTGCCCCGCAACGTGGACGAGGCGGCCCGTGACCGGCACACGAAGGACTGGACCGGCGACGTCTACAAGCTCATTCCCGTGCTCCAACGCTATCGACGCGACCTCGAGGTCGTTCCCCTCGACACTCAACCGACCGGCCTGTTGATGGTGCTCGGCCTGGATCCGGCCAACAGAGCCCTTTCTGAGCATTACGACGAGATCATCACGACGTACGCGGTCGACGACCCGCAACAGGTCCCGGAGCCGGTGCTCGACCGCAGCTGTGCCGTCTCACCTGAGCTGGTGCTGGAGGCATCGTTCTGGCCCGATCTCGTCGCGGGACGGTCGGGACAGGCGAGCCACGACCGCGCGGACCTACGCGACAGTGTGGAGGAGTACCTCGCGCTCAGCGCACGAGGCACCCTTGCCGACTGGCGACCCGATGGCGTACGTCAGGACATGGCGTCCGCGGTCACGTCCGGATGAAGGTCGACAACCGTGTCCGTTGGCTCGCCGGCCAGGCGCGTGGCGACGTCCTCGACCTCGGGTGTGGGACCGGCGAGGCCTCGATCCTGTGCGCCCGGCAGGGGATGAGGACGCTCGGAATCGACCTCGCGCCCGCTCTTGTCGACCTGGCGAACGCGGCGAGGGACGAGGAGCCGGAGGCCGTCCGTGCGCTGCTTTCGTTCGAGGTAGGCGACGGGCTGACGTCGGAAGTTCCGGACGCGGTCTTTCACAGCGTTCTGTTGGGTGATGTCATCGAGGCGCAGGCCGATCCGGACCCCTTGGTCGCGGAGGCGGTCCGGGTCCTTCGTCCTGACGGCGTCCTCGTCCTCACGACGCCGCTCGGATACTCGGCGCGTGCCGATCAGCGCACCGTCTTCTTCGTCTCCTCACTGATCGATCTGCTCGGCCGTCACGTGAGCATCGAGACCGTGGACATGGTGGACGGCAGCTTCCGCGTGGTGGCGCGCCCGGGCCCGATGGCGTGGCGCGACAGAGTGCAGTTGAGCGCTGACCTGCAGCCGGCTTTCGAGGCCGCGCTCCTCCAAACCCAAAGGTCCCTCGTGCATGAACGCGCGGTCGCCGACACGCGGGCGCGCGAACAGGCGTACCACACGAGCTACGCGACGTGGCGGCTCGAGTCCATGCAGCGGAGTCGTTGGTGGCGCCTGGGCAAGGTCCTCGCCGACCTGGCACGGCAACCGTCACAGGCCGGCGGGCTGCCGCGTGAGGTCGCCCGTGCCCTGCGTCCGCTCCCGCGGCCACAGAAGCCGGCGAAGGAAGCGGCCGACGTGGCCCCGCCGACACCGCCCGTCCTCCCGGATGGCGACGGAACCAGCAGGACTGCCGTCGCCGGCGGTCCACCCGAGGACGGGACCGACTACTTCTGCGAGGTCGACCTTCCGAACGCGGTCGAACTTCCCGCCGGCCCCGTGGCCCGCCCCGAGCTCACCGCCGCCGTGATCCTCGACGAGTTCTCCGCTCCCGCGTTCACGTACGAATGGAACCAGGTCCAACCAGGACCCGATGACTGGCGCGAGGTCCTCGAACGCAGCGCACCGCAGCTGCTCTTCGTCGAGTCGGCATGGGCCGGCAACGGTGGGCGATGGACCGGCATGATGAGTACGCCGGGTCGCGGCTCGACCCACGCGTCGTGGGGACCGCGAGAACCCCTGTGTGAGTTGGTTTCCTGGTGCCGTGAACACGGAATCCCCACCGTCTTCTGGAACAAGGAGGACCCACCGCACTTCTACCGTTTCCTCGAGACGGCCAGACTCTTCGACCAGGTGTTCACCGTCGACGCCGACCGCATACCGCTCTACCAGGAGATCCTCGGCCACAACCGGGTCGGCGTGCTGCCCTTCGCGGCACAACCCCGCATCCACCACCCCGTGTCCGTCCCCGGCGGTCGCCGGCACAGCGTGGCCTTTGCTGGTACGTACTACACGAACAAGCATCGGGGCCGGGTCTCCCAGATGGTGGCGGTTCTCTCACCCGCGCGCGAATACGGCTTGCACATCTTCACGAGGCGGGCGAATGACCCGAAACTGCAGTTCCCGTCGGCCTACACCGACCAGGTGGTCGGGTCCCTGCCGTACGCGCACATGCTCAGCGCCTACAAGGCGTACCAGGTGTTTCTCAACGTCAACTCGGTCACGGAGTCGCCGACGATGTGCGCCCGGCGGGTCTTCGAACTCTCCGCCTGTGCGACACCCGTCATCTCCGGTCCGTCCCGCGCGCTGGAGGAGACCTTCGGCGACCTCATCCGGGTGAGTGACTCGCCGGAGGACACCTCGGAAGCCCTCAAGGACCTGCTCGACGACAGTGCTCTGCGGGCCCGGCGTGGCCATCTGGCGATGCGAGAGGTCTTCGCCAGGCATACGTACGGACATCGGGTCGACACCGTGCTGGACGCGGTCGGGCTGCGGCGGGAGCCGCCGGATCGGTCGGTGTCGGTGGTGGTGTGTACGAACCGGCCCGACCAGATCTCCCACGCCCTCGGCCAGGTGGCCCGGCAGAAGTACCGGCCACTCCAGCTGGTCCTCGTCCTGCACGGTGTCGATCGGGAACCCGGAGCGGTCGAGAGGGAGGCGCGGGATGCCGGAGTCGAGAATGTCGTGGTGCTCCGTGCCGATACCGCACGCAGCTTCGGCAGTTGCCTGAACCTTGGTATCGAGGCGGCGGACGGACGTTACATCGCCAAGATGGATGATGACGACCTCTACGGCGCCGAATACCTGGGCGATGCGATGAACGCCTTCTCCTTCACCAGCGCGGCGGTTGTCGGCAAGGGAGCCCACTACGTCCAGCTCCGGGGGAGTGGGGTGACCATCCTGCGGTTCGCCCATCAGGAGCACACCGGGGTAGATCTGGTCAAGGGAGCGACCCTCGTCGTCGACGGGGATCTGCTGCGCACGTACCGTTTCGCCGACCTGCCGGCGAAGGTGGACACGGAGTTGCTACGGCGGCTCCGGGCAGACGGCACGAGCATCTACTCCGCGGACCGGTTCAACTTCGTCGCCGTGCGAAGAAGTGACCCGCGTACGCACACCTGGAAGATCAGCGACGAGGAGTTGCTGCGTTCGGGCCAGATTGCCTTCCACGGCGATCCCACCCCGCACGTCCTCATCTGACCTGCGTCAAGAGCTCCAGTTCAGGCGACTTGCGCGATCGTGTAGTGCTCGTCGTTCCGGCAGGATGACAAATTAGGCGTCCGAGGGCTGGCCGATTCGGAACTCCTTGTAGATGCACCCATATGCCTGCCGAGCCAGCGCATCCTGGGCTTCCTGCGTCATAGCACCAATGTGTGGTGTAAGAATGAGATTTCGAGCCAGTCCACTTTGGTCACGCCATCGGAGAACCGAGCCGTCTTGGGCGACATTCCTTTTCTCTACTGGATCAACAGCCAAACCGCCGATGAGCCCTTCGTCGAGTGCTGAAAGTGCCGCATGAAAGTCAACGACGTCCCAGCGTCCCAGGTTGACCAGGATCGGTTTGCGCGGCCTCATCGCGAGCAATAGGTCATCGCTGATCAACTGCCTGGTCTCGTCCGTGAGTGGCAGGGCCAAGACGTGAATGTCCGCTATTCCACATGCCCACAGTGACGCTCTACGACTAGCGCCAGGGTCATGGTGGTGCCTCACGTACTCGACCTCAGCGCCAAGGTCGCCGAAGAGATGGCCAACCGCCGTGCCAATTTCTCCAGCCCCCCAGATGGCAACAGTTCTGCCCGCCAGATTTCCGCCGAGCGACTCTTCCTTGAGCCAACGTCCGTCCGCGACTCCGGCAGACACGACGGGTATCCGGCGTAGTAAGGCGATAGTGAATGCGGCGGCCAGTTCCGCGACGGACCGAGCGGATTTGGAGGATCCCAGACGCTGAAGTACTACCTTGTGGTCGCGAACAGCTTCCAGGTCGAGGTTATCTAGCCCAGAGCCAGAGCGTACGATGAGGCGCAATGCAGGCAATCTCATAAGTGCAGCTCGATCTATCGCCAGAGTACTTCGCACTACTAGGCATTGCGCACGTTGGATTTCCGCCTCATCAAAGACTGCCTCAGTTGCTGAATATCGCTCGTGAACTTCAAAGGAGCAACTGCGAAGAAGTCGCGCGAGGACAGGCGAGACAGGAGACAGTATTCCTACCGACTCTCTGCCCTCACCGTCAACCATGGTCATCGGCCGCCAACCCCTATCGGCTGGGCATGGCCTGAGGTGGTCCGTATCCACCTGTGCCCGGGTTCTGCTTTAGTAGCAGATACGTTCACGCCCGCAATGCAACACCGACCCTCGCCGCTCACGCTTCGTGCACCTCCGCGGCTTGGGCGATGGAACGACTACCTAGAGACCAGTTGGTGCAGATCTTCAATCGACCCTCCGTTGCGCAACGCCTCGGAAAGTCGTCCCTCGCTCAGGGTCTCCTGGAGGGCCAGGTCAATGGCTCTGTAGGCCGTACGAAGCGCTACGTTCGCGACGACACAGATGCCGAAACCAGCCGATGCAAATTCTGCAAAGTGGACGTCCGGCGCAGCCGTCGGGATCACGATGAGTTTGTGTGCAAGCGGCGACCTACGGGCGACGCGCAGCACCGCCTCTGGGTCCTTGCGAAAGTGAACGACTACTCCGTCTGCGCCCGCGTCCAGATAGCGTTCCACCCGCCTGTACGCTTCGTCCTCTGACAAACCCTCGATGAGAGCCTCGGTGCGTGCATACACTTTCCCGCCCACTACCGAGGCGCACTTGGCCCATCGAGATAGCGTCTCCTCGAACACGGCTACATCGGTAAGGCCGCGGTGCGTACTCAAGAAGCTGTTCTGCTGCGGCCCCAGCGCATCCTGAATGCAGACCCCTCGTGCGCCGGAACTGTAGAGTTTCTCCGCGCAGCGGTCTATGTGGTCGCCCTGCAGTCCATATCCGTTCTCGATGTCGACACACACTGGCGTCGCAGTGATACTGGTAATCTCCGAGGCAAGTTGAGCCATGCGATCGGCGCCAATTCGACCATCGTCGGGGACTCCCAACATCCCGACCGCTGCGCTGAGACTGCCTAGCCAAAGCCCGTCGTAGCCCATCCGCTCCGACAGGAGGGCTGACAAGCCGTCGTAAACACCGGACCAGACTTCCACGATAGCTACTCCGAAACCTGGGGTTGAATGCTTGACCATTGGAGGTCGTAGACTACACACCGTACGGCCCCGTGTGCGAACTGTAAAGTTCGGTGTGTCCGGAGGGGGAAGCTGAACGAGCGCCGCCGGATGCTGGATGGCGGGCCACTCCCTAGCGTCGGAGGCGATGTGGATGGTCATGAACCGTCGACACGAGGACGGCAGTGCTGGCGACACGAACTACGGACGGATCGGTGTCGCCTATTCGACCTACCGGCAACCGGATCCGCGTTTTGCGGCCGCGATTGTCGAGGCGATCGGGGGCGCCCGGACAGTCCTCAACGTTGGCGCGGGCGCCGGTTCCTACGAGCCGACCGATCGCGACGTGACGTCGGTCGAGCCGTCCGCGTCCATGCGGGCACAGCGTCCGTCCCACCTGCCACCGGCCATCGACGCGATGGCTGAGGATCTTCCGTTCCCGGACAAGGCGTTCGATGCGGCGATGACGACGTTCAGCATCCATCAGTGGAACGACGTTGCGGCGGGTCTGAGCGAGATGCGGCGCGTGGCGCGCGGGCCGATTGTCATCATGACCGAAGACCCCGATCTCCTCGACCGCTTCTGGCTGGCTTGCTACGCACCCCAGGTCATCACCTCGTCAGCGCGCCGCTATCCGTCGATTGCCTCGATTGCCGAAGTTCTCGGAGAGGTGGAGGTCGCCAACGTCCCGATACCGCTGGAGTGTGTCGACGGGTTCAATGAGGCCTACTACGGCCGGCCCGAGATGTTGCTCGACCCGCTTGCCCGCACCTCCTGCTCGGCGTGGAGCTTTGTTGACGAGCCGACAGCGGCCAGCTATGTAGAGCGTCTCGCGTCCGACCTTGCCGACGGGACCTGGGATCGGAAGTACGGGCACCTGCGCACCCAGCCAGCGTTCGACGGCTCGCTGGTCCTGATCGTGAGTCGCGGAGAGCCGATGTGACGTCGCAACGGGCGAAGTCGTCGAACGTGTCGCCAGGTATGGACTGCCAATCTGCGCCCAGTAATTGGCAAATACTCATGACGGATCCGCTGCCGGATATAGGTAACGGCAAGTAAGATTCCGCATACCTAACGTAGTCGGCCCTTGCTTGGCTCGCGGTCAGGGTTCGGTGTTTCGCCACCAGGCCTTCGGCTGTGGCGCGCGCTGGACTCCTAGTCACGCCAGGCGGGGCGGCGTACGTGCTGACGTCCTTGGGGTGAGGTGACAGCGTTGCGGCAGGCTCCTGCTCGGGCCTACCAGGCTCAGGTCGACGCGGGGCCAGTTCCCATCGGCCGAGGCGGGCTGAGTGCAGATCATTTCCACGGTGAGGCAGTTCGTTACCGGGTCGACGGCATCCGCGAAGTGCCGTCACCGGTCCCGAGCGACGTTGTCCGTGTGCTCGACGACGGCCCGATTGACCGGTGCGGCGCGCACCGGTTGAGTGTCCCGGACCTGTGGGAGGACGAGGCGCCACGCCTGCCGTCGCTGTGGTGTCTCGAAGACGCGCATGTCTTCGGCGGCAGCATCCGGGAGCTTGCCTGGGGACGTCACCAGAGCGGCCAACTGCTCTTGACTTCCAGCGGCGGAATTCTGCCGTGCTCCCGCGGGGTTCTCGATGGTCACTGGACCCTCTCCGCTGACCTGCTCTGCGCCGAGGGATCAGGCTGGATCGTCAATGCGCCACCCTCGAGCAGGTGCCTCGACGGTACCTACGTCCTGCTCGGCAGTGTGCACACCCACTTTGGTCACAGCATCCTGGAAGGTCTCACCCGCGCGTGGGTATTGCCCTATCTATCCGCAGAACTGCGAGCCTCCGTGCGGTTCCTGACCTACGAACCGCGGATCGATGCCTATGCACGAGAGTTCCTTGTCCGGGCTGGCGTGCCGTCCGAGCGCATCGTTCACGCGTCCGCGTGGGACGTGGTCGAACGGCTGATCGTGCCCGGAGTTGCGATGCGCAGTCACCGGTGGATCACTTCTGCGCAGTCCGAGGTGTGGAGACGCGTTGCCCTGAATTCCGGGCCGCCGGAGCGTCGCGTGTTCCTTTCCCGGTCCGGTGTGAAGAACCGCCCTATGTCCGATGAGCAGCAGCTCGAGCAGGCGTTTCGGAGTGCTGGCTGGGAGGTCGTCCGGCCGGACCGTTTGGCCATCGAGGAGCAGTTGAAGCTGGCCGCGGGGGCCAAGTCGCTGGCCGGATGTGTGGGTAGCCAGATGTACCTCGCGTGCTTCCAGCCGCCAGGTGGTTCGAACATCGTTCTTGCGCCCCGCAACTTCTTCCTCCGCGATGACACGCTGATCGCCTCCGCACTCGGGCATGACCTGCGGATCGTGTTTGGCGGGACGATCGACTTCCGCCTCCCCAAGGCCGAGCGAGTGTGGAGTATCGATGCGGAACCGGTCGAGGAGCTTCTGCGGTCGCATCAGGTGCAGGGACCGCTGGTGGCCGGTGACCAGGTGCTCAGTGCCCAGGCCGATGACAGATGAAGTGAGACCGCAGAAACTCCGAAGTGCAGGATCACGCGGGGGATGCTCCACTCAGCTCTGAAGGAATCCGATGAACAAGTACCTGGTCGTCCGGATGAAGTCGGACTGGGCGCGGCGCCACATTCTGCAGCGCATGCTCAGCCGAGCCGAAGGTCTCATCCCCTTCGAGCCAGACCGCATCCACTACTACCGCTTCGGTGACGTGCTGGTGTTCTCAGCCGAAAGCACCGAGGTAGGTGGCTACGTAGGCAAGGATCACGTGGACGTCGACGGCAACGGAGTCCTGCTGTACGACGGCACACCACTCATGCCGGCGCCTGCGCGCTCCGGACGATGGGCCGCCGCGCTCCGCACCCACCTGTCGAGCATGAAAACTGAGGAAGTGTTCCGTCGAGTTCGGGGAACATACAATCTCACCTACGTCGACGGGGAAAGCTTCACCGCCTTCAGCGACTACGCCGGATACACGCCTCTCTTCTTCCTCGACGACGATGACGTCTGCGCCGTGTCGAATCGGCAGCTCTTGCTTGCACGCGTCGCCAGGTGCCAGGACAATATTGCGTTCAACTACGCGGCGCTTTCGTGGCTCCCGGGGCAGGCGAACATCATCGGTGCCGACACGGTTTTCGCTGGAGTCAAGCTCCTCCAGCCGGGGACCTATTTGCAGTCGACTGCGGAGGTCACCCGCACGGTTGAGCTTCCAAAGGTCTGGGACGGCGTGCGTGCGCCGGTGACGCCTGCCGATTACGACGAGATCACCGAAGGCTTGCTCGAGCACACTCGTTCGATGTCTGCACTGCCCTTCCAGAAGCTCACCATGTCTCTGACCGGTGGGAAGGACACTCGTCTTGTCCTGGGCCTGGCCATCGGTTCAGGCCTCATCGACCGTGTGGATGACACCTTTACCTATGGGCGGGAGGGCTCGCCGGAGGTCGAGGTCGCCCAACACGTCGCGGCGGTGGTCGGCGTACCACATAGAGCACAGGTGACCAACCCTGAGCAATTCGACCTGGAGAAGGCGTGGTGGCGGTTGCGGTATCACGTCTTCCGGTTCGAGGGCTCGGTCTGCCCATGGGACGGCGGCGGCGACCCAGCGACCACCAGCATTCTCGAGTTGCACGGCTGGGGCGCAGCAGCGCTGACCCGGGCGGTGCGGTCGCACAACGGCATCCAACTAACGAATCTTTCCGAAGCGGTCACGCTCTTCGCCAACTATCAACAGCGGACGGATCCTCTCGACGTACAGCACCTCGACGTAACCATGGCACAGCAAGAGGCCATGCGATCCACCGTCGAATCTTGGTATCGGGAAGGTCGAGACCTCGATGACCTGATTGATGTCCTCCATATGCGAAACCGCATGCCATATTGGTGCGGAATCCTGGCGGCGAACACCTATGCCATGTCCCGGTTGTTTCCACTGATCCACTTCGATACCGCCAAAGCTGCATTCCGCGGAGGGTCGGACCAGCGGAAGACGTGCAGAATACATTTCGAGGTCCTCCGGCGGGTGAATCCAAAGCTGGTGGAACTGCCATTCCTTTCCGCTCGGTGGGACCCTCGTCTCGACCCCCACCTCGAGGCGGCAGGGCTCAAGGCCGCGTCTGCGTTCAAGCCTCGTAACGAGGTCAGGAGCCAGAACATGGTGACCTGGCAGTGGGATTTTCTCGACCAGGGCTGGGACGAGATCCGAGCCGTCCTGCTGGACTCGCCGCAGTCTGGACTCTTCGACATCGTCGACCGTGACCGGCTCGAGAAGGTCATGAACGATCGCGCCGCGGTTGTGCGAGTCACCCACGCCAAGGAGATCCTCAGCCTGCTGGCGATGCAGATCTTGATGACTGGACAGTTCATTGCACTTCGTGAAGGCGCTGATGTCCAGCCTGCGTACCTCACCAACATCACCGATCTAGTTTGCGACAGTGAAGGGATCCGGCTCCGTCGGACATCGCCAGAGGAATGCGACCTGCCTACCATCACCTTCGAAATCCCGGCTGCCGGTCTTTTGCGGCTGCGTATCGATCCGACCGACAGATCTGGGACGTTCGTCCTGGGCCGCGTGTGGCTCATCCTGAATGATCGGACGATCATCGTCAGCGGGGATGGCCGCTTTGGACTCACGCCGAGCCGGCAGGTGGCACATCGGCGCAGTGCTCCGCGAGCAACCGTGTATGAGTCCCTCGGCACCGATCCTCAGTTCGTGCTGCAACTCCCCGCGGAAGGACTTGATATCAACGGCGTCGACACAGTGAGACTGCATGTCGAGACCGCGAGCGTGCGTGGTGGCCGGGCCGTGGCGTACTTCGACTCCGGCCATGGAATGTCCGAGCGGTGGAAGGTCACCACAGCAACGCCATACCTCCGCCCGGCGTGAGACCCGCTGAGCCAAGGCGTCAGGAGTCGCCGACAGGTCCGCACTCGGACGGACGCCACGATCGCCCGGTGGCTCGACGAGCGCGACACCCAGGTACGCACGCTGCAGGCGAAGGTGCAGGAATTGCGGAATGCTCAGACTGGCCTGCAGTTGTAGGCGGACACATTCGAGTGCGCCGTGTTCGCGCCGGTCTGAAAGGCCCGCTTGCCGAGGTGGCGACCCTTCTCGAAGACCAGAAGACTGTCGTAGAAGTGCATGGAGAGCGTCGACCGGCCGAAATCCGTGACCGGGGGAGCGCCACGTTGACCGGCGTACAACTGGTCGATCAGTGTCTTGGCCTTCTCGACGAAGCTGTCCGGCGATCCGAGCCCGCCGCCGAACGCCGGCAGATAGGCGGTGTGCAGGTCCTCGACCAGATAGATGCCGTCAACGGGCACGGTGGGATAGAGATGGTTGAACGTCGCGGCGATCTGGCTCATGTGGTGGCCGCCGTCGTCGAGGACGATGTCGAACGGCCCGAACTCGGTGAGCAGCCGGCTGAGGAACTCGGGATCCTCCTGATCGCCGATGCGGATGGCGATCTGGTCCGACTCGTACTCCTTGCAGGCCGGCCGGCAGTCGATGCCGACGATCTGAGCGAACGGGCCGAGAAAGCGCCGCCACATCTGCGACGAGCCGCCGCCACCGACACCGATCTCGAGCATTGCCACTGAGCGGTTGCGAAACCGTTCCAGGTGGCGCTCATAGGCCGGGAAGTAGTGCGCCCACTTATGGATGCTTCGCTGATCGTTGGTCAGGAAGTCGGCCCAGAGGCTCATGGTTTCTCCTGGTCGGGACGCTCAGATGTGGGACCTGCGTAGGCGCCGAATGCCGATTGCCCGGTGCGACCGTTCAAGCCGGACCGCCCGATCCTGGCGCCACGCCAATGGAGCCGAGGACGGCATCGCACCACGCGTCGACGCCGGCGTCGGTCAGCATCCGATGGGCGATCACCCAGTCGCGCGCCCTTCCGGCCTGCACCTGGGCGGCGATCGGGTTCTGGAGAACCGAGACGAGTGCACTCGCGAACGACGCGCAGTCGTTGCTGGCCAGGCGTGCAAGGTGCCCGGCGTTGCCGTACGGACCGACGTGAGAGGCGACGGTCGGCAGGCCGAGCATGGCGTACTCGAGCAGTTTCAGGTCGCTCTTGGCGCCACTACGCGAACTCTCCACGAGGGGGGCGACCGCGGCCGACCACCGGTGAGCGTGCGTACGCAACCAAGGAACGAACCTGGGATAGCTGGCGCCACCCGGTGGAATGGGGAACCGCCGGAACCACGACTCGTCCTGCGCCGGCTCGGTGATCCCGACAACTTCGAGGACGACGTTCTGGCGAAGAACGCCTGCGACGGCGGGCACGGACTCACGCAGCAGCCGCAGGTCCTCGCCGTGCGTTTTCGAGCCCATGTAGAGGATCCGCACCTCGTCCGTCGCGGGCGGCGGCAGGGCAGTGACCTCGCTCCGCCACAGCCGCGGATCAAGACAGTTGGGTACGACCACCACCCGGTCGGTCAACTCCCACAGGGATGTCGCAAGCGAGTCGGTACTTGTGACCACGACATCGGCTGCACTCAGGAGCCGGACAACGCCGTCCAGTCGTTCGCTGTCGTAGCCCTCCCGCATCAGGTGCGCCCGCGCCGTGCGGCTGGACAAGTCGTCGTCGATCTCGACCGCCAGCCGGATTCCCGACTTCTCGATGGTCGCCAAGAACGGCTCGACCAGCTCCGGCGACAGCGCGTCCCTTTGGACCAGACAGACGTGGTACGGCGTCGCGTCCGCTCCGTTGATCAGGTCGGAGGGATCCACCATCCGCCACATGGCACGCTGCCGGGACCGTTGGTGGGCGATCCGCGGCAGGATCCGCACGTGGGTCGACGCTGCATGGGCGTCGGGGCGGCCGCGTACGACATAGGCCGCTGACGGCACCGGCCCACCCCGGGTCACCTCTTCGTACAGCTGGCGATAGTCGTCGGCCATGGTCCGCCGGCTCCGGATGCTTTCCCGTGGCACTGGTCGCAGTGTGCTTGCCACCTTCGCCGGACTGCCGGCGAGGCTGGTGATGATCCGCGCCGCATCGTCGAGGTGGTCCAGGGGCAGGAGAACCCCACCGCCGTGGCGGCGTACGCGATCGGCAACCGCTCCCACATCGGTGGCGACTACCGGGATACCAAGACCCCACGCTTCCGACAAGGTGTGTGAGTACGTCTCGGCCCAGATCGAGAAGAGCCCGACGAGATCGGGATCGATCGCCTCGGCACGCGGGCGTAGACCTTCGCGGCCGTACTCTCCATGAGCGATCCCGACATCACCAAGGAACTCACTGCGTTGCCCTATGATGTGCCATTCGACGACGGGACCTACGCGTCGGGCGAGCTCCCGTAGGTACTCGATCCCTTTGTGGGCCGCCCAGTTTGCCGGCGCCATGATCCGTAACGGACCGGGCAGTCGCTGATCCGACTCGCGGACGGGAGCCCATTCAGGGCCGAGATCGCGGCCATGCTCGATCACGCGCAGATTGCCCTTGAACTTCTCGCCGAACACGGTGGAATAGACCGTCGCTGCGCTTTCTGTCGTCGCGACAACGGCGTCGGCAGACATCAGCACATCGGTCGCGCGGCGCCGCCATTCGTTCACCCATTGATGTTTGAGCGGCGGCACGCCCATGACGAATCCCGTGGGTAGCCGGCATGCTCCGTCGCCCGGCGTGCAGCTGCCACCGCAGTAGCGGTCCTGCTCGTCGAGCAGATGCACCGTCGGGCACACGTAGTAGAAGTCGTGCGTCGACAGGACGAGGGGAACTCCGAGCAGGCGTGCCACCCGCGGCAGTGTGGTCAGTGGCTGTTTGATGAGGTGCCGGACGTGAATGGTCTCGAACCCGAGACCGATGAGGACGTCGACCAGAAATGTCGCGTAGTCGAGTCGCCATGAGTCGACGACCGAGAATGGTGCCTCCGGGCGCCAGGCGAGGACACGGTGGGTGACCCCGTTCTCCCACCGCGACAGGTCGACGGTCCCGCCGCTGCTCTCCAGCAGGTACGAATCCTGGAAGGGTTCCAGCTCGGTGAGCAGGTCTCGGTTGGTCGCGGGTGTACCGCCGCCACCCCGGTGCAGGACGTAGAGCCGGCGCGGTCGTACCTCGGTCCGGGCAGCGATCGTGCGGCGAACGTCCGCGGCTTCGCGCCGCATGGCGGTCATCTCCGGGCCGGCCATCCACCCGCGCACCTCATCGGTGTACGTGGGATGACGACGGTCGATGACGGCGCGGCCGGCACGGACCAGATCGTCGCGGGCGCTGCCGAACGACTGGGCCCTGGCATGCCGGACGAGCACGTGCGGAGCGATCAGGTTCGTGAGGCCGGCTTCCCTTGCCCGCATGCACCAGTCGTTCTCCTCGCCGTAGCCGCGTGGAAATGCGGTGACGTCGAACGGCCCGACCGTGTCGATCGCCGCACGGCGTACGTACATGCAGAAGCCGTTGCCGGTCGGCACCTCGATCGACCAGGGGTGCAGGTTCCAGGTCGCGAAGCGGGCGACCTCCTCCCAGGGCAGGTGATCCCCCCAGGCGTTCGGCCTGCCGGGTACCGGCACCGCCATCGCGCCCGCGTTGTCCGAAACGGCGGTGACCGTCGCCACGTAGTCCTTGGCATACGCGACCCATCGCAGGCGTTGCAGCCAGCAGGGTCCGACCTCGGTGTCGCTGTTGAGCAGCACGACGTCGGCCGGTGACGACAGCTGGAACGCATGGTTGGCCGTCCTGGTGTACCCCTGGTTGTCATCGTGACGCACCAGCTCGAGCGCACCGGACGATGCGTAGTGAGCAAGGACCTTCAGGACCTCGGGATCGGTGCTGGCGTCGTCGATCACGACCAGCCTGGCGTTCCGGGTGTGCCTGACCAGCGCGGCCAGGCAGCGTTCAACGGCCGGCCCGCCGTTGTGGACCGGAACCACGACGGCGGTCTCCGGTGCCGAATGGAGTCGGGAGAGCAGTCCCTCGATGTCCACGCCAGGAAGGTGTTCTCCTGACCGGACCTCCGCGGCGCGTGCGGTGGTCTGGCTGACAGACGCGGTTCCGATTCCGGTCGTGAGCGGCTGTGTCACCATCGTTCAGCTTCCCGGAGACCGGCCACTCGGCCCGCGGACCCGCTTGACCGCGGCGGCGAGTCGCAGAGCGAGCCGGACGCCGCGCCGCTGCCGGAGGCTCCGATAGCGACGTACCGCTGCCGCCAACTGCTGTTGATGTTCGCGGGTGCTCTGCTGGACCTCGGAGCGCAACTGCGCCAGCCTGGTCTCGCGTTCGTCCAGATCCGTGAGCAGTTGGGTGATCCGCAGGGCCCGTTCGGCAGCGGACTCGCGGTATCCCTCGTAGAGGTCGACGGCGTGGTCGAGGCTGTGGCGAAGGCTGGCAAGCTCGGCCGCGACCGGATCGGTCGGGGTCGCCGTGCCCGACCGACCGGGCGTCGAGTCACCGTTCACGTCGGTCAGCTCGCCGCTCGTCGCCGGCACGTCCATCGCGTCCTGTGCCGCATCCCGTGCCGCATCCCGTGTCGCATCCCGTGCAGCGTCCCGTGCCCCGTCCCGTGCCCCGTCCCGGGTCACCTCCGGTGTCACGTCCGACGCCAGGTCCGATGTCACTTCGGAGTCGTTGGCCGCCGTCAAGCCGTTGACCGCGGTCGCGACGTTGCCATTCACCATGAGCGCTTCCCAAGGATGCTGTGGAGTGCCTCCTCCAACGGCCGTCCCAGATCGACGTCCGACGACGCGGGCGTGTGCGCGGCGAGCGTCCGGCTCCGGCGGACCGTCTCGTCCAGCGCCGTCGCGATACCGGACGGCGTGGCCGCACCGAGGTACAACCCGTCGACCCACGCCGTACGGAAGGACTCGAACGTGTTGGAGACCGTCGGAATCCCCGCCATCGGCAGTTCGAGCGCGAACCGTCCGGGCTGCGGACTGTGCATGAGGCCCAGCCCGATGTCGACCCGCGACAGCAGGTCGTAGTAGGTGTCGGGCGAGAGGTGGCCGAGCGGTTCGACGACATGGCCGCCACCGAGGTCCACCGGAGTGTGCGATTCACCCGCCGAATAGATGACGGGCTGGACGCTGGAGTCCTCGAGAGTTCCGACCCAGCGCTGCAGTGCGGCAATTCCCAGCGAGAACATCGTGCGCGCCTGGCTCGGCCGGCTCTCGAAGAGGACTCGCACTTCGTTGCCCTGGCCCGGCTTCCACGCCCGCGCCGCATCCTGGAGTCGGGGCGTGTCGAGGGTGGGGCCGAAGATGTGGTCCGCGTCGATCGGCGTACCTGTCTGCTTGGTCAGCGCCTCGGCGAGCGGACGGGTGTTCACCAGGGAGTGGAAACCCTGCCGGTGCGTCTCCACGGCGAGCGCGTGGTCGCTGCCCCAGCCCAGGAGACCGGGTTCGTAGTCCTGGATCAGGTAGATGACCTGCTCCGGTGACACGGTTTCGTTGTGGCACGCGGCCGACAACGCATGCGCGGTTCGCCAGCTCGTCACGATCCAGGCGTCGGTGGGATCGAAGGGCTCCTCCGCGACCGCGTCGCCGGGCGTCACGGAGACATCGCCGGCCTGGAACTTCGATGCGGTGTTCTCCGTCACCCACGTACGAAGGTGTCCGGTCACCTCGTCGCGCGGCCGCGCGAGTGTGAGCGCGACGACGCGCAGCGGACGCTGCAGCTTCTCCGCTGCGGCCAGACCGGTCGCGAGGGCGGTCCCGAGGTCGTCGAAACGATGCGGATCGAGCTCGTCCACGACCAGCACCACGGACGCCCGACCAGGCTGCAACACCACGGTCCGGAACGTGTGCTCGCCAGGAACGAGCGTGTCCAGCGTGAGCGCGCCGCCACTCGCGTGTGCACCCGCGCCGGAGCGAGTGGGCCGGTCGAGGAACGAACGCAGCTCCGCCGGCCGCCCGAGAAGGGCGTTCACCGAGTCTGAGAGTGCTCTCACCTGGGTGGTCGCCGCGTCGCCCTGCTCCTGTATCCGGTCCAGGCGGGAGATCACCGTCGACGCCTGCTCCTGCCAGGTGGTCGGGCGACCCGCGATCTGCAGCTGGTCCTGGCGAACGCGTCGAAGGTCGCTGCGGATCTCGCTCACCGTCTCGTCGACCGCGGTTGCGCTGGATCCGTCTGGGTTCCTGCGTTCGGCGGCGGCTTTGCGTTCGGCGGCGGCCTTGCGTTCCATCCTGGCCAGGCGGGCCATCACCGAACGGTTCTGGCGCCATCCCTGGACGAGGACGAGGCCGAGGGTGCAGCTACCGGCGACCGCGAGGATGGCGGTCCTCTCGAATATTCCGGTCACAATGACAGCGACGGCCGAGGCCGCGATGAACAGCGCAGGTATAACTCGTGTACCGGTCGGCATTTTGGGCTCCCCCCACGGGACAGGATGATGTGACCGTTCCCGCGGGTGCGGATTGGTATGCACGCCGTGCCGGACCTGAACCGAAGCGCGGGGCGTGAACCCCGGCGGGACAAGGACATAGGAGAAACACCTCATGCCACAGGCCGTGTCGATCGAGGAGTACGCCGTACCCGATCGTGAGTCCGGCCCCTACGCCGTCACCACCGGACCAGACAATGCCCTCTGGTTCACGATGGTCAGGGCCGGCCGGATCGGGCGGATGACCACCACCGGCGAGGTGACGTCGTACCCGCTGGAACCGGCCACCGGCGCGCCGACGGTCATCGTCGCCGGGCCGGACGGTGCCCTGTGGTTCACGGAGTACCAACGCCATCGGATCGGGCGGATCACGACGACTGGCGAGGTGCGTTCGTTCGATGTGCTGACGGCGGACGCCGGCCCGTACGGTCTCGCGGCCGGGCCGGACGGCGCAGTCTGGTTCACCGAGATCAACGCCGACCGGATCGGGCGGATCACCACCACCGGTGAGGTGACCGAGTTCCCACTCCCGATGACCGGTGCCTTCCCGTCGGCGATCGCGGCAGGTGCCGACGGCGGGATGTGGTTCACGATGAACCAGGCGCACGCGATCGGCCGGATCGAGACCACCGACGGCACCATCAGCTTCTACCCGCTCCCCACCGCCGACGCCGCGCCGGTCGGCATCGCCGCGAGTGCGACGGACGGTTCCCTGTGGTTCGTCGAGATCGGCGCCGGCCAAGTCGGCAGGATCAGTCCAGGCGGCACGATCGAGGAGTTCCCGCTCCCCGACCGGCAGGCGCGCCCGCATGCCGTCACCGTCGACGCAGTCGGCGACGCGTGGTTCACCGAATGGGCAGGCAACAGGATCGGCAGGATCACGCCGGCGGGCCAGGTCGACAGACATCCGTTGCCGACCGCGGGATCGGAGCCACATGGCATCACAGTGGGGCCCGACGGCGCCATCTGGACGGCCCTGGAGATCGGTGTGATCGCCAGGCTCCCGCCGGCCTAGCCCGCTCGCGGCGGGAGACTCGGGCCTGGCCGCTCACGGTCACCTCCGGCCGGCGGCATCTCGGATTCCGGCATCCCAGTGGGCATTCCGCGCCGCCCGGGGCACGGTGGAGGCGCCGCGTGCGACGAGATGGGAACCCGCTTGCCAGCCACCAACCGAAGCTCCACCCCTGGCTCACGTCCCGCGACCGACCCGTCATCACCGCCAGACCGGCCGCGCCGGTCCGCCGGCTGGCGAGGCTCCCGCTTCCCGTGGCACCATCCCCATCCGCTCGTGGCGACCAACACGACCTACGCCACGTTGTACGCGGTCGACGGCGCGCTGCTGCCGTTCCTGTCGCTCTTCCTTGCGTACGCTCATGGGCTGAGCGCGAGCCAGATCGGTTTCGTCATGGCGGCCGCCAGCGTGTCCGCCATCGTGGCGCCACCGGTGCTGACGGTGCTCGCGGACCGTTACGGCCGCGCCGAACTGCTGCTCGTCACGATGCTCGCGGCTTCGTCGGTGGCGCTGCTGGTGTTCGCGTTCGTCGGCGGGTTCTGGGGGCTGCTCATCGTGTACGCGGCGTTCAGCCTCGTCCGCGAGCCCACCCGGCCGCTGCTGGACGGCATCTTCTTCACGTCGCAACGGACCATTCCCGCGCTGGCTGAGGTGAAGTACCACCGCGTGCGGTTCTGGGGGACCTTCGGCTTCATGGTCCCGGGCGTGATCCTCTACTTCGTCCTCGTCGACGGCGACGCGTTGGACTCCCTCCCGTTGCTCTCCTGCGGGCTCGCCGTGCTCGGGTTGGCGGCGGCGTTGTTCCTGCCGAGCCGGCGCCGGGCTTCAGTCTCGGCCGCTTCGCTACCGGGCGGCGGCCCGGGCGGCCAGGGCGCCCCGGCCGGACGGACGCCGACGCCGGCAGCGGGACGGACGGACATGCGGGCGCTGGCGCGGGCGGCCGGGCGCCTGCTGCGCCGGCGTACGACGGTCGTCTTCATCACCTCGATGTTCCTGCTGCAGGCGTCGATGAGCGCGTACTTCGCGTTCTATCCGCTCCAGGCGACCGAGGTCGTCGGCCTCTCGCCGCGCTGGATCGGGTTGATCACCAACCTCGGTGTGGCGTTGGAGCTCGGCTACATGGCGGCGTTCGGCTGGCTCGTCGCCCGGCTGGGCTGGCGGTGGCTCATGGTGCTCGGCGCGGCGGGGATGGCGGTCCGGGTCGCCCTGCTCGCCGCGATCCCGACCGTCGGCATCGTCGTGGGTACGCAGGTGCTGCACGGGCTGGTCATCGTGGTGTCGATGGTGGCCGGCCGGGTGATCCTTGACCGGTACGCGCCCGACGAGATCCGGCACACCGCCCAGGGTCTGTACGCGATGATCGTCCTCGGCGGCGGCAAGATCGTCGGCAGCGCCCTCGGCGGACTGATCGCCGCGCAGGACCTGTCGGCGGTGTTCTGGAGCGCGGCGGCAGTCGCGTCGGTCGCGGCGTTCGGGCTCGCGTGGGCGCTGCGTGAGGAGCCGGCGTAGCCGGTAGTCGGTAGTCGGTAGCCGCGCCCTCCGAGCCCGTCCTGTCGCGGCGACCGAGCCTGACCCGCCGCGCCGTCCGAGCCGGACCCGCCGCGCCGGACCATCTGCTGAGCCCCACCGGCCGGCCCGTCATGATCATGCGCGAGAAGCTGGTCGTTTCGCGACCTCGAAGTGCCCGGTTTCTCGCGCATGATCATGAACGAGCGCCCCTCCCGACGCTTACATGCGCCGTTCCCGACGCCCGCATGCGTCCGTTCCCGACGTCCACGAGCAAGGTTCCGCGAGGCGGTTGCCGGTGCTACTGTCGAGTCCGGCTTCCAGGGAGCCGCCGGTCCGCGGGAAGGGCACAAGCCCACCTGTGCGTGGACTCCGGTGTGGCCCTGGCCCTCCTTTCGCCCCTGACGATGCGGACATCAGGTGGTACGAAAGGGGGTCGCTGTGCCGACCATCTCCCTCCCGCCGAATCCCAGTCTCGACCATCTGCGACACCAGGCGCGTGCGCTGCGCGAGGCGGTGCGCGCCGGCGATCCCTCTGCCGCCGAACGGGTGGAGCGGCAGCACCCCGGTGGCGTACCCGACGATCCGGCCGCGTTCACGTTGAGCACCGCGCAGCTCGCCGTCGCCCGGGAGTACGGCTTCGCCAGCTGGCCCCGACTCAAGCACTACCTCGACGTCGTGGCCGCACACGGCTGGGACAGCACGCAGCCGGTCGACCGTGCCGCGAACAGTTCTCCAGACCCTGCGCCGAATTCTGCCTCAGACGCTGCTTCGGACACTGGTTCGGACCCTCGTTCGGACCCTCGTTCGGACCCTGCCGCGGGTGGTGGCGGTGAAGCAGCCGAAACGGCCGACCTCGCCGACCTCGGCGATCAGGGCCTGGACGCTCTCGCCGACGAGTTCTGCCGCCTCGCCTGCCTGACACATTCCGCCGACGACCCCGCCAGGTGGGACCGGGCGCGGCAGCTCCTGGCCGCCCATCCGGACCTGCCGTACCGCCACATCTGGGCCGCTGTCACTGCCGCCGATGTCCAGACCGTTCGCCGGATGCTCGGCGACGACCCGACGCTGGCACGCCAACGCGGCGGACCGTACGGCTGGCGTCCGCTGTTCCATCTCGCGTACGCGCGGGTGGATCCGCACATAGCCCACGACGCGGTGCTCGGTATCGCCCGCGCGCTGCTGGCTGTGGGTGCGGATCCGAACGAGGGCTATCTGTGGAACGGCCGGCCGTACGCGTTCACGCTTCTGACCGGGCTCTTCGGCGAGGGTGAGCTCGGCCCCGAGACGCAGCCCCGCCATCCGCACGCCCATGCGCTCGCGCGGCTGCTGCTGGAGGCCGGTGCTGACCCGAACGACAGCCAGACCCTGTACAACCGGCAGTTCCGGCCGGATGACGACCACCTCGAGCTGCTCTTTTCGTACGGCCTGGGCACTGGCGACGGCGGGCCATGGCGGGCGCGGCTGGACGACGTGTTCGACACGCCGGCGGCGCTGCTCCGCGGTCAGCTCCGGTGGGCGATCAACCACGGCTTCCTCGAGCGGGTACGCCTGCTGACCGAGCACGGCGTCGACGTCCGGACCCCGTACGACGACGGGCGTGCCCCCGTCGAACTGGCGCAGCTCGACGGCAACGGTGCGATCGTCGACTACCTCGTGGCACAGGGAATTCCCACCCCGGACCTCGACCCGGCGAGCGCGCTGATCGCCGCGGTGTTCGCCGCCGACCGCGCTGCTGTCGAGCGGCTGAGGGCCGACCATCCGGGCGTGGTGGAGGAGCTACGGCGAAACCGCCCGGGCCTGATCGTCTGGGCGGCGGCGAACGGTCGTACCGACACAGTGACCCTGCTCATCGATCTCGGCTTCGACGTCAACGCGCGCGGACGGGGAGACGTCCCGGTGGAGCAGCCCAACCAGACGGCGCTGCACGACGCGGCCATCCAGGGCAATGTCGAGCTGGCCCGCCTGCTCCTGGCCCGAGGTGCCGATCCGAATCTCCGCGACGCCAGCTTCAACGCCACGCCGCTGGGCTGGGCGCGGCACGGCAACCAGGAAGCCGCAATCGCGCTGCTCGCCCCACTCACCACCGACGAGGACGTCCACGACCCCGGAGACCCGCATGCAGACGCTGACGACTGAACGCCTCGACCTCGTACCCCTCGATCCCGACCGGGACGCCGAGAGCCTGCACGCGATGCACGGCGACCCGAAGATCGATCCGTACGGCCCGTACGAACCGACCCCCGACGTGGCGGCGACCCGCACCCGGCTCGCGGAGGAGCTGGAAGGCAACGGCGGCTGGACCTGGGTACTCCGGCTCCGCCCGGCGACCGATGCCCTCGGCACCATCGGGCTGTTCTTCGACCAGGGCACGTCGATCCGCGGTCTGAGCTGGTACCTCCGGCGTGACCACTGGGGTCTGGGCCTGATGAGCGAGGCCGCGCCGGTCGTCGTCGACCACCTCCTGGCGCAGCCGGGCATCGACGGGGTGGAGGCGTGGATCGACACCCGGAACACCCGGTCGCTTGGCGTCGCGCGGAGGGCGCGCCTCGACGAGCGGGCCAGGCTACCTCGGGTGTACGCCGACCACACCGCCCAGCAGATCGTCATGGCCCGGGCGGCCGAACCGCGGGACCAGGACGTACTCGCGGCCCGGCCGAGCCTGCCGGTTCGCGACGTCCCGGCGACCTGCACGCTCCTGACCGGCGTCCTCGGGCTGAGTCTCGGTTTCGACCACGGCGACCCGCCGACGTTCGCCCGGCTGGGTGTGGGGCCATGGTCGGGGAGCCCGGGCATCGACGTCAGCCGGGCCGCCGACGGCGACATCGCCGCCGTCACGGTCTCGGTCGACATCGGCGTACCCACCGACGTGGTCCACGAGCGCGCCCTCACGGCCGGCGTGAAGGTCGTCGCGCCGCCGGAGGACATGCCGTGGCACAGGCGGGAGTTCGTGTTCTGCCTTCCCGAGGGCCACCGGGTCCGCGTCATCGGCCCGTCCCGCCCGGCAGGCTGACGTGGGGCCGGCCCGACCGTGCGGCACGTTGCGGAGGGTGATCGCCGCCGCGTCGATCAGGCTCCCGTTTCAGCTGTCCGCGCGGCTCACGGAACTGCGGAGAACGCAGAGCTCATTACCTTCCGGGTCGGCGAGGATGACCCACCCGCGGCCCTCCGGACCACGCTTGTCCTCGACCAGGCTCGCGCCGAGGGCGATGAGTCGCTGGACCTCGAGGTCCCGGTCCCCGTCCGGACGCAGGCACACGTGAACCCGGTTCTTGAGGATCTTGGGCTCGGGCACACGCTGGAAGTACAGGTTCGGCCCGCCGGGGAGCGCGATCATGGCCTCGTCATCGCCGGGCCGGTCCTCCTCGTGGAGCGGCTGGTCGACGACCTTGCTCCAGAACTGGCCGAGCTCATAGGGGTCGGCACAGTCGAAGGCCACGTTGTACAGGGAAACCGGCATGCCTACTCCGTTCGGATCATCGAGCTGCTCCGCGAATGATGTCCCAGGGGCGGAGCCCGAGGCGACCGTAGATCCGCGCGCGCACCGGGTGGCCACGGGGATCAGGCCGGCGTGCGGCGAGATCCGGTATGCCGATCTCGGTCGATGTCGGGCCGACACCGGCCCGCTCGCGGACGCGGACCCTTGGATGAGGGGACCCTTCATACGGACCTGTTGGATGAGGCGCGCCCGCGACCACGGCCACCCCGCCGCCCAACCACGTGGCCCGAATCGTGGGACGCCGAGGCGGAGGTAGGCGCATGACGGCAACCGTCACACCGGAACAGTGGGAGTTCTACGACGAGCACGGCTATGTCGTCCTCGACGGGGTGCTCGATGACCGTGAGCTCAAGGCCCTCGGAGAGCGCATCGACGACATCATGCTCGGCCGCGCCGACGTCGACTACGACAAGATGCTGATGCAGCTCGACGGCCGGACCGGCGACTATGCCGACGCGGGCAGGCAGTCCAAGGGGTTCAAGGGCGCGACGCTGGACTATCGCAAGATCCAGGACCTGGAGTTCGATCCGCTGTTCCTTGCGTACATGCGGCGGCCGGTCTTCGCCGACATCTGTCGGCGTACATACGGCGACGCGCCGGTCGCGGCGTTCCGCGCGATGTTCATGAACAAGCCCGCCCGGCAGGGTACGCATCTTCCCTGGCACCAGGACCGGTGGGCGTTCCTCGACCGCGACCCGCTCATCACCGTATGGACGGCACTCGACCCGGCGACCGTGGCCAACGGCTGCGTCAAGGTGATCCCCGGCAGCCACCGGCTCGGGCTGATCAACCCGTCGCACGGATCGGGATTTCTCGACCAGGACCAGGCGGCGCACCACTGCCCGGAGGACAAGATCACCCATCTCGAACTCGATGCCGGGCAGGCGGTGCTCCTCCACAACTGGCTGCTGCATTCGTCCGACGTGAACTCCACCGATATTCCGCGTCGGGCGTTCAGCGTCTGCTATATGGACGCGCGCACACGTCATACGAAGGGCCGGGAGAACTACACCCTGATTTTCGACTGATCCCGGTCGCGTCCCGGGCGAGAGTGAAAGATTGGATGGCGTAGAATGGACCCTCAAAAACCCACGCCGCTGGATGACTTCCTGTTCGACCTTCGCGGCTATCTCATTCTCAAGAACGCCGTCGAGCCCGAACTGCTCGATCAGCTCAATCACGCTTTCGACAATTTCCCCGACCTCGCACCGGGGCAATGGTGGGGCAACGCCCAGCGCCGGGACTACACCGAGGAAACCGGGTTCGAGCTGCACAACTGCGTGGAGGCGGGTGAGCCGTTCGAGCGGCTGATCGACCATCCGTCGTGGATCAACCACGTCCTGCACTTCGCCGGTGAGGAGGACTGCTACGTCCAAGGCGTCTTCATCGACGAGTGCATCGCCTCGATCCGTACCTCGGGTGGGCATCACCCGGTGCACAGCGGCGGATACCGCGGCGCGATGCGTGGTGCGTACGGCTACAAGAACGGCGTCTTCCGCTGCGGCCAGGTCAACATCATCCTCGCGCTCACCGACATCGGCGAGGGCGACGGCGCGACCATGGTGATCCCGGGCAGCCACAAGTCGAACTTCCCGCACCCGCTGTCGGGAGACTACGGACGTGGCGAGCGCATGGACACCCTCGACGGCGCCGTTCCGGTCTATCTCGACAAGGGCGACGCCCTGCTCTTCGTCGACGGGATGATGCACGGCGGCAGCAGTCGTACGAACGAAGGCGAACGCCGCATCCTCATCTACCGTTACGGACCCTCGTGGGCGCGGACCCGGTTCAACTACGAGTATTCCCGTGAGCTCCTCGACCGGCTCCCGTCCGAGCGTCGCAAGATCCTCGAGCCCGTACCCCCCGCCCGCCCCCCGCGAAGTGGGGCTCGTTAGCTGATGCGACGGCCGGCACAGCATTGACTGCATTGTCGCGAATTCGGGATCCACAACCATGCGGGGTTGGACCTGAGTTGCCGTGGGCACGTTGGCTACGGGGTCTTTGAGGACGATTCCCTGGGTTGATCTCCTGCGTCGTGCCGTGAGCCGACCCACAGCGGAGGCAGGCAAACGGCAACGGGGGAACGATGGCGGGGGACGATCTCACGCGCAGAACGCTGTTGGGCGCGGCGCTGCTGGCAGGTGTCGGAGAAAACTTGGCGCGCGCGAGTCGTTCCGACAGGGAGAGGCCAGGTATCCCATCAGGTGGCAGTGGTACGGCATCGCCATCGCCGTTCTCACCGGGGCCGCAACAGGACGCGCCCTCAGCACAGGTCACGGAACGGGGGAGTCCGCCAGTACGCCTGACTCGCATGCTGGGTCTCGCCGACAACAGGGCCGGATACAACGGTGTGCCCTTCATCCAGGACAACATCGTTACGACCAACTTGCCTGGCGGCGGTCCGGTGCAGTATGCGGTCGCGTGGAACTCCTCACGTAGGCCCATCATCCAGCGCCGCGTTCTGCCTGATGGCCTATGGTCCCAATTCGACCTCGCCACGGTGTCGGGCAATCCGCTGGCGTCGCCAGTAAGCGTTGACCCGCATAACGACATCTGCACCGGCATCGACGCTAGCGGCCGTTTGCACGTGGCCGGAAACATGCACAACGCGCCGATGCGCTACTGCCGTAGCGTCAACCCGCATAGCATCACCTCGTGGACTTCGACAGGGCGACCTGGCGGGGGATCGACCAGTATCACCTACCCACAGTTCGTTCGACTGAGCGATGGCACCCTCTTCTTGTTCTACAGAGTGGGGACTTCAAGCTCGGGAGCGATCTACTCTGAACGTTGGAACCCGGCAACTCAGACGTGGACCGCACGTACGAAGGTGCTCGATGGGGCACCAACGTCTGACAACCCCTACCTCCACCACATCGCTGTGGGAAACGATGACGCCGTGCACCTAGTACCCCGTGGTTGAGATCTTTTGACGGTTCGTTTTGGTGAGGATCTGGTCGGCGGTCTTGGTCCAGACGAAGGGGTGGCAGCGGTCGTTCCAGCCGGTGATGAATTGGCGGATCTTGGTGA